>JASEER010000009.1:30611-72496 GCA_030019475.1 Thermoanaerobacterales bacterium
GTAAAAGACATGGTAGTCCTTGTTTCCGATAGAAATATTGAGTTTGCCGTCAAGGGAATTCTGACTCGTTGCGACGCTTTGAACATTCGCCAAATAACCAATGACTTCTTTGTTCACCCGGAACATGATCCGGGTTGTCGCTTGCGTGCTCACGATTTTTTGCGAGGACTTATAAAACAGTACAAGTATGCGCTGGTTGTACTTGACCGCGAAGGCTGCGGTAGTGAAACACCGACCCGCAAAGTGCTGGAAAAGGAGATCGAAGAGCGCTTGGCGACATCGGGGTGGAATGGCCGGGCGGCGGCGGTGGTCATCGATCCGGAACTGGAAGTCTGGGTTTGGAGCAATTCACCGCATGTCGAAAGGATTCTCGGTTGGGCCGGGATGCAGCCCGACTTGCGAACCTGGCTCATTCTAAAAGGCTATTTGCGTCCGGGTGAACTTAAGCCCCGGCGACCCAAGGAAGCCGTCGAAGAGGCTCTATACCTAGCGGGTAAGGCGCGATCCTCTTCGCTCTACCAGCGACTTGCTCAAAATGTTAGTTTAGCACGCTGCGTTGATCCAGCGTTTGTCAAGCTCAAACTTACTCTGCGCAGCTGGTTTCCCGCCTAATCCTTGGAGCCCGGGCTTCGGTGGGCCGGATAGGACTTGATCCGGGTGCCGGTTGGGGCGGCACAATAGCGCTGCGGGAAAGGGATACGGGATGCGTATTAGGGTGGAGGTCGTGGGCGACGTCCCGGCCAATGAGTACGGAAGGCCGGGGTGAGCGCCGGGCGGGTGCGCGTCCGGCGGACGCGACCTGTCGTTCATCTACCGGCTGCTGGAGGGATTAGCGCAGCGTCTCTACGGTTCCCGGGTGACGGTGGCCTATCGCTACGGCGCGGCGATGGCCGCGGCGCGTACGCCCGTGGTGTTTGTTGATGGATCGGAAGTGGCCGCCGGCGAAGTGCCGGTGCCGCGGATTATCCGTTATCTGGACGGACTGGGCGTGCCCCGGGCCAAAGAGACGGGGGGTGAGGTCGATGGCCCGTCCGGGCAAGGTCAAGGTTAACAACGAATGTGACCTTCACGGATTTACCAGGCGGGAGGCGCTGGCCGAACTGGAGCGTGAGATCCGCGAGATGCGGCGGCGCGGCGGCGGGCGGCTGCGGGTGATCCACGGGTGCGGCGAGGTCCTTTCGGAGATGGTCTACGACTACGCGCGGCGGACGGCCGGGGTCGCGGCCACGCCGGAACGGGATAACCCCGGGTCCTGCATCCTGGATATAAGATAGCCTCGCCGCATGTGGTGAAGAGTCAGGAGGTATCGGGTTTGAGGCAAGACTGTATTTTCTGTCACTTGCCGGCGAACAGTATCATTGCCGAAAATGACCTGGCACTGGCGTTTTATGACAAGTACCCCGTCAATCCGGGGCACACGTTGATCATCCCCCGGCGGCACTTCAGCTCTCTGTTCGAAGCCACACCGGAGGAGATGCTGGCCATTTACGACTTGCTGCACAGGGTGCGGGGCATGCTCGAGGAGCGCTATCACCCCGACGGCTACAACGTGGGGGCGAATGTCGGCGCCTGCGCCGGACAGGTCATCCGGCACCTGCACTTCCATATGATCCCCCGCTTCAACGGGGATGTCGAGGGGCCTCCCGGGGGGCTGCGAAGGGTAAAGAAGCCGGTAACGGCCTGGGAGAGAGAATAGGGCATCCACCAGGGCCTTGAGCTGCCGGTACCCGGCGGGCCGGTCGCCCACGGGGATGCGGTTTAGCCCGCGCGGTGCTCGCGCAGTGCTTGGCGGGAAAGGGTCTTTCGCAGGCTGGAGCCGGTCGAGGGCAAAGGTGGTTGAGGCATGGTGATGGATACAAGAAAAGCCGAAAAAGGGCAGAATATGTCGTTTGCTCCAGATTTGAAGAGCTATTCTTTTATGGGAGATAGTGATTGTGATTGCAATCATTAGCAGTGTGTCATATGAGATAAATGAGTCCATTTGGCAACCCAGGGAGGTGATACTTTTCATATGGCCGCGGGCAGGTACTTGACGTTCCTCAAAAAGAACCTGTTGGAGGAGGCCTTGCGCGTCATCGCCGAAGTAAATCCCGAGGTGGCCTGGGCAAGGGTTGTGATTGACGGGACAATGGTGGAGATCAAGGGTCGTTCGCAGAAAGGCCATGATAACAGGCTGGAGTGGGACATCCCCGTGGGTGACGCGGTTACGGCAAGGGTGCAGTTGGGCCTCGCCGGCTCATCCAACCTTGCTCTCCCGGACACCGGCCCGGTTCTCCCGACCGTGTTGAAAACCATCTTCAGGGTTGCGGACGCGGCGGAGGAAGCCTGCCTTACGACTGTCACACAGCTGGCTGAGGAATTGCAGGTCAGGCGGCGTGAACTGGAGACCTTGCAGAGACAGATGAAACACCTCAGTTTTCGTGATCCGTTGACCGGCTTGTACAACAGGCGCTTTTTCCGGGAGGAGGTGAAACGTCTTGACGGTTGCGCGCAGGCCCTGCCGGTCAGCATTATCGTGGCCCGACTCAAAGGACTGCGGCAGCTTGGGATAACCAAAGGCGATGCTGCAGCCGATGAAGTATTACGCACGGTGGCGCGGGCAATCGAGTCCTTGTTCCAACCGGGCGATGTCGTGGCGCGGGTGGGCGATGACCAGTTCGCGGCGGTCCTTCGCCAGACCGGTGTGGAAACGGCTCGTTCGCGCGCCGGTGAAATCGAACTCGCCGTCCAGCTTATTAGGGCCGGAGCGGCGCCGGATGAACCCCTGGCGATGTTCACCGGCGTTTCTTTTGCAGACCGGTGTGACGTGCCCATGGCCTCGGTTCTTCTGGCAGCCAACAATGATCTCTACCGCACGGAAAAATCCTGCCGGAGCGGGGTTGCCCGCTCCGTCATCAGTATGCTAAAGGTTTTGGTGGCCGAGCGGGATGATATCACCGGCGCGCACAGTGACAGGCTGCTCGGTATGGCCGAGAGGTTTGCCTCTGCTGTTAATTTAAGTGCCGTTGACAGTGAACGCTTACGCATACTGGCCGTGGTGCATGACATCGGGAAGATCAGCGTGCCGGACCGTATCCTTTTCAAAGAGGGGCCGTTGACCCCCGCCGAGAGGCGTGAAATGGAACGGCACAGTGAAATCGGGTACCGTATCGCGAGCAGTGTGGCCGAAATGGCTCCGCTGGCCGAGCTCATACGGTACCACCACGAGCGATGGGACGGTAAGGGATACCCGGACGGGTTGGCGGGCCTCGCCATTCCCCTTCCATGCCGGATGCTCTCAATCATGGACGCCTTCGACGCGATGACCAACGACCGGCCATACCGGCGCGCCCTTGGTGTTGAGGCGGCGCTGGACGAGCTGCGCCGGTGTGCCGGGAGTCAGTTCGACCCTGAACTGGCTGAGATCTTTGTAGACCGTGTCGTTGGCGGCGATAAGGCTCACTGATGTATTACGGATATATCGACTTTAGAGGACGCCCATAAGATCAATCATTAACTTAACAGTTTGTCCAATTCAAAGTATACGAGGAGGCGTTGAGATGCGTGTTCGACAGAAGATCCTGGCCGGCTACCTGGTGGTCCTTGTCATGCTGGTGACCATTGCCACCCTGACGGTGACTCAAGTCTCCAGGGTCGACCGCTCTTACCGGGAGCTGATCGACCATCGCGTAGGCCTCGTGCGGCAGACGGAAGAGATGTTGCTGGCCTATGAATATATGGCGCTCATGATGCGGACCTACCTGCTGACGGGCCTTCCGGAGTATCGCGAAGAATATGACGCACAGGCGAAACTGGTCCAGAGCGCCTTGCGGGATACGGAACCTAAACTTACCGCCTCGAAAGAGAAAGAAATCTTCAACAACTTCCGGGCCGTACTGACGCGCTTTCAGTCGGACTACGCGGTCCCCATTATGAATGTACATGCCCGCGAGGATCTTACCCCCCAAGAAAAAACGGCGGAGATCGAAAGGATCACCCTGGCGAACAAGGGTATCGTGCGCGGGGTCATCAAGGATGGGCGGGAATTCGTTACCTACCAGGAGGAGGAAATGAAAAAGGCGCAGGCTCAGGTTGCGGCCGTGGTGAAGCGGGTCACCGCGGTCACCTGGACGGTGGCCGGTATCGCCATCCTGCTGGGGATCGGCGCCGCGCTCTTGATCTCGCAGGTTATTACGGCGCCGGTCAAGAGGCTGGAAGCGGCGGCGACGCGGGTGGCGGACGGCGACCTGACGGTCGGCGACGTGGAAATCCGGTCCAAGGACGAAATCGGCGTTCTCAGCCGGTCTTTTGGCAAGATGGTCGCCGCTTTGCGAGGACTTGTCGGCGATATACACAAGTCTACCGCGGAGGTGACGTCAGCCACGTCCGAATTGACCTCCAGCAGCCAACAGGTGGCATCCGCCGCTTCAGAAACGGCCACGGCAATGAGCGAGGTTTCCGCGACGGTGCACCAGGTGGCCGACAACACCAACGCCATCGCGGCCTCGGCGCAGAAGGCGGCCGCCCAGGCCCACAACGGGCGGGAGACGCTGAAAGAGGTCGCGGACCAGATGGAGAAGGGGAGGCGCGCCTCGGCCCTGGCCGGGGAGACGGTCAAACAGCTGGAACAGAAACTGAAGGAGATCAGCAAGATCGTGGAGTTTATTACTCTAATCGCCGACCAGACCAACCTGCTGGCTTTGAACGCGGCCATCGAGGCCGCGCGCGCCGGTGAACAGGGGCGCGGTTTCGCCGTCGTGGCCGAGGAGGTGCGCAAGCTGGCCGAACAGTCGGCCACCGCGACGAAGGATATCGGGGCCTTGATCAACGGTATCCGCAGCGACGCGCAGCGCGCGGTGGCGGCGATGGAGGAGGACCTGCGGATGGTCACCAGGGGCAACGAAATCGTCCAAACCGCCAACCAGGCCTTCCAGAGCATTATCGCCGAAGTCGACGCCCTGGCGCAGCAGATCCACGACGTCGCGGCGGCGACGGAAGAGGTGTCGGCGACGATCGAAAGTGTCACCGGGACGGCGGAGGAACAGACAGCCACCGTCGAAGAGGTGGCCGCGGCCACGGATTCGCTTAACCGCCTGGCGGAGCGCCTGCGGGAGGAGGTGACGGGTTTCAGGTTATAGCCGGGCATTATAGTCCAGGTACGAGGGCCGTGCCTCAAAGGTGCGGCCTTTAGTATTGCCGGAAGCGCGTAGTGACGACGGACCACGTAAATCATCGCTGAAAGAGCAGCGATATAGTAAAATGGGACAAGCAGAGGCGGTTTTTGGTTGCCCGAGTCGCTCGAAAAAGGAGGGAAGTTATTGGTATCTGATAAACGAGAACGTCCGACGGGTCCTGAGGCGCCCGGCGTTGACGAAGGGACGCTTGCGGTCCCCGCCGTGACCACGTCGGAGCTGGCGGAGAGAATGCTTGACAACGCCGGACTGTTGGAAATATTTGACCGGCAGGTGTTACGCCTGAGCGGCGTGCTGCAAGGGATGGCGGGGACCTTCGCGCTGGTGATGACTGACGCGGAAGGGTGCTGCCTGAGAGTGCGTACTTGCCAGCTTTCCCCCCAGGACGTTGAGAAGCTGGGGCTGAAGAAGGGGTCTCTCCTCCTTGAGGATTTTGTGGGCCCCTGCGGGATCGCCACTACTCTGGTCAGGGGAGTGCCGGTTATGTTCCGTGGGCCGGAACACGGCAGGTCGGCTTACCATAACTGGGTAACGATGGGTGTTCCGATTCATGCCCAGGACGGGGGAACCGTCGGCGCCCTGGGCCTGTATGTGGCGGCGGCCCAGGACACCCTGCCCCTGCTGGACCTGCTGGTGCTTGCCGGACATGCTATTGAAGCCGACCTCGCCAGGGTTACTTTACAGCAGCAGTTGGCGGCCAAGGCCGGGGCCCTGGAGGCAATGCAGAAGGAAACCCACGGTCTCTTCGACGCGCTGCCCATGGGAGCCATGGTGGTCAACAGCAGGCTCAACATAGTGGTCTGGAACCATGCGGCCGAGAGGATAACCGGCCTGGATGCAAGCCATGTGCTTGGCAGGAACGTCTTTGCCGAGGCCCCTGCCCTGCTGGAGGCTGACTGGGCGGAACTGCAGGCAAAAATCGCGGAAGCGCTGTACGGGGAACGGCCCATTTTCGGACAGGAGATCACCGTGCGGTTGGATGGCGAGGACACCATCCTCTCGTATAGCATCCACCCGGTGTGGTCCGAAAACCAGGACTGTGGCAAGTGCCTGGTTCTATTCGAAGACGTGACTTATCAGCGTCGGCTTGAAAGAAGAGTGCGGCGGACGGACGAGAAGATGGAACTTGTGGGACAAGCCCTTGACAGCCTGCCGTTCGGCGTCGTGATTACGGATGCCTTCGGACGCATAGTGTATGTGAACGGGACTTTTCAACGCAAGACGGGGTTTGACGCCGAGGCGGTCATAGGAGTCAGGCTCGGCGCGTTGGGGCGTGACGTTGCCGGCCCGTCGAAGAGGAGAGACGACGCGGAGAGGATGACGTCCCTCGACGGGGCTGCGCCTCAGATGTCTACCGAAGGCCGTTTTTATGCCCTGGCGGACAGGTCGGGCCGAGAACGGGTGTTTGTCCTTGACAATCATTCGGTTGAGGCCGGTGGGCAAAAACTAGGAACTGTTAGCCTTTGGGATGACCCCGGGACCACGGGGCGTTTGGCGGTACGTTTTAAAGATATTGCCGGCCTGGACGGAGTCCGGGTAGCCAGGGCCCCGAAGGAGGGGCTGTCCGTGGCCGTCCTTTGGGAGCAGGTACGAATGTACCGCGGGATGACGCCGGCGCAGTTTGCCCACCAGGTCCTGGACCTCAACCTCAGCCAGTATCTCCGTTATGAGAAAGGCGCGAAGTTTCCCAGCCTGCCGAACGCCCTGGCGCTGGCCCGCAGGGCCAACTTCGCCCTGGAAAGCATCTATTGCCTGCTGGATGATACGGCGGTTTGACAGGCAGGCCGGTTGGGGCCGGGAGAGAGAGGCGCCCTTTGCGGGCGCCTTTTTTAGTCCCTGTGAGTTATAGACGGGTAGGCCTCCGACAGGCGTTGCCGCTGCTCAGATTGACCGTCCTGGATAATCCCCCCCATGCCTGCAGTGGATCATGAGGTCACAATTGGATCGGGGTGGCATTTAGCAATAGCTAGATAGTCCATCCCATGCACTTGAAAGTTGTAGCAGACTGTACCATGCGTAAGCCCCAAGTAATTATTTACGCCAATTGGCACATTTCCTGCGAATGTGAAACTTGTCGAATTTTGGCCTTGTACCGTATGCTGGTTCAAGAAGCTGGCGTATAGGCCTTTGATCCGCCCCAGTGACGAAGGGGCTGTCGCTTCGTTTACGGAGTTTCTATATGCCGTCGGGTTAATCGGTATGTCCGGACCTCCAATTAGCCGGAAGGGTGGGGACGTATCCGGTGCTTAACTCCACCATTACCGAATCGGAACTGTATACGGCGGGGGGCTTGGACGTTCCAGAGCCGGCAGGAGAACACCGCCAGGGTCTGGCCGTGGTACGGAACCACCGCATTGTCTGGCATGACCGGGGTTTGAGTAAACTCCTGGGATACGGGCCGTATGAGCTGGTGGGATGTCAGACCCGGGTCTTGTATGCGGACGACATCAGTTACATTACTTGCAGCGAAACACTTTATGGACCAAACCGTTCCGGGAAAGAAATCGCCGTCAGCTTGGTGTCGGCTGACGGCAAGACGGTTCCTTGTCGCATTTATGCCCATGCTCTCGAAGGCACGGGGAGCGGGGGGCTCTGGTTGATTCTCGTGCGGTGCCTCTCCTCGGGGAGCATTGGATACGGCCCGCCCGAAAGGGATTGCGTTGCGCTGGAGAGTGTGGCAAGGGCGATGGCCGGCGATTTGCGCAACCCGTTGTCCGTCATCCGGGGCTACGCGCAGTTTCTCGTTGAGGAATTAAAGGGAACGGCGGCGGCGCGGCGTGCGGAACAGGTACTGAGGGCCGCTGATGAGCTCGCGGCCAGGATGGGCGCTTTTCTCAGCTTCTTTTCGGCTTGTGAGGCTCCACGAAGTGTGTTCGATTTAAACACTCTGGTGGCGGACCTGGTGCCTGAACTGGAGATATTGGCGTCGTCGTATTTAGTACGGGTGAACGGGGAGTTCGACCGCCTCCCGTGTTTCGTGCGCGCCGAACCGGGGGTCCTGCGGTATGCGCTCCTTGAACTGGCCTGGCCGGTTCTGGAAGCGATGAAAAACCGGCCTTTGAGGCAACTGCACATTAAATGCGCCTATCTTCAAAAAAAGCGGGAAGTCGAAGTGGTTATCGAGGCCTCCGGGGCTTCTCCGGCTTCGGGACGATCAATGGCCGGGACGGAATCCACTCGGCGGTTGAAGGCCGAGGACACCGAAAGGGCCGGTCTGGCGGTGGCGCAGGCGGTCATCGTGAGTTACGGGGGACGGGTGATCCTGCACAGTAACCAGGAAGGGGGATTGATCCGGGCGGTGGTTCATACACCTGAGGCTCAAAGAAGCGGATAGGGGGCAGCAAGAATGCGGCGTAAAGTCGAGGAAGGCCTGAGACTCGGGTCGGTAGCAGTGCTGGCGGGCGCCGTAGCCTTAAGTGCCCTCGTGCTCTATGAAATGAAACAGGTCAAAGACGTCCTGGGCGGTTTCCCTGAGCAAATAGACAAGGTCGTGGCCTCGGACGAACTGCACTACGGGTTGCTCGCCCAGGCCTATTTTATGCGGGGGTATATGCTCTACAAGGACCCGATCTGTCTGGATGAATTCCATCGCCAGGCCGAACTCAACCGCGTGCGGATTGAACAGTTGCTGCGCAGTGTACGTGATTCACGCAGGCCCCTGACGGAACAAATGCTGGCCGCGCATGAAGAGTACACCCAGGCTTGCCGGGAGGAGATAATCCCCCTGGTGCAGCGGGGCGATACGGCCGCCGCGGTTCGTGCCGCCGAGAGCAGCCGTGTACAAGATCTGGCTGAAAAGATGCTTGCCTCCGAGGAAGCACTCAGAGGCCAACGCCTTAAGGACACCTACAGTCTGGTCGGCCTGGCGGGCCTTGAGGCAAGCCGGGCGCTCTACTGGGGGATCGGCGCTGTACTGTTCATTATCCTGGCCGGGTTGACCGGCGGAAGCCTGGTTGCCCACCGGATGGCCCTGGAATATATGGTCTACCGACTAGTATTACTGAATTCACATAGCGCCGTAATGGTGATTCGCCGGGACGGCCGCATCCATTCGGTCAACCGCGTGGCCGAGAGTATTTTCACCATACGCCGGGAAGAGGTCGTGGGCCGGCGCTTCTCCGGCGTGTTTAGCGGCCGGGCGCAACCGGGCGAGGTGGCCTTTTCGTACCCGGTGGAGGACGTCATATCCAGCGGCGACGATGCCTGCAATATAGAACGGGATTATGAGGACAGCGAAGGCCGGCGTCATACCCTGCTGGTCGACTGCCAGGCGCTCAGGTCGGAAGGCGGCTCCATTCACGGGGCGGCGTTGATCGTCCGGGACATTACGGAAAGGAAGCTGGTAGAGGAAAGCCTGCGGGGGCTCAGCATTCGGGACGGCATGACCGCTCTCTACAACCACACCTATTTGAGGGAGTCCCTGGTGCGGAAGGTGGCTGAAGCCGAGGCGGGCGGAGGGCGGCTGGCTTTCCTGATGCTGGACGTGGACAACTTTAAGAGCTACAACGACTGCTTCGGGCACCCGGCCGGCGATGAACTGCTGCAGACCCTGGCCCGGATACTGGAAAGGAACGCCCGCGTTTCGGACATCGTCGCCCGGTATGGCGGGGACGAGTTCGCCATTATCCTGTCCGACGCGGATGAGGCCGCGGCGGTCGAGCTTGGGGAAAGGATACGGCGCGCCGTGAGGGAGTACCATTTCCCGCACCGCGAGGCGCTGCCTGACGGGCGGGTCACGGTCTCGGTGGGGGTGGCCTGTTACCCCGGCGACGCTGATGATGCCGACGGGCTGGTCAGGCTGGCCGACGAGGCTCTGTATACCGCCAAGCGCAATGCCAAGAACAGGGTGGAGGTGTACTTTTCCGCCTTTAAGGAGTTGCAGGCCGATTGGCCCCAGGAGCAGGGGCTTCTATACAACGTCGGGGGCCTGCTGGCCATGGTCAACAGCAAGGACCGCTACACCTACGGTCATTCGGAAAAGGTGGCCTATTGGGCCAGCCGCCTGGCTCGGGCGGCCGGTCTTACGGCGGAGGAAGTCAGGATGGTCAGGCTGGCAGCCTTCCTGCACGACATCGGCAAGGTCAGCATTCCGGAGCGGGTGCTCAATAAGCCCGGAGTCTTAAACGAGCGGGAACGCCGGCTCATCAGGGACCATCCGGTGACGGGCGCCGCCATCATCCGTCATCTCAAGCCCCTGCAGGACATCATCCCCGCCATCCTGCATCATCACGAGCGCTACGATGGAACCGGATATCCCGACGGACTGGCCGGCGAACGGATTCCCCTGCCGGCTCGTATCATCGCCCTTGCGGACAGCTGGGATGCCATCACCTCCGAACGGCCCTACCAGCGGGCAAGGAGTGCCGGCGAGGCCGTGGCCGAGATCAAGAGGTGTACGGGCACACAGTTCGATCCGGAGCTTGCGTCATTGTTTATCAATGAGGTCCTGGCGAGAGAGCCGGCCACAAGAGTGGATGACGGAATGCCTGTGGGGAAGGAGGCGCTTATAACGGCTTAGACGATATTGGGTGGGCCTTAAGATTCTAAATATTCCTAAGTGGGATTTAGAGAAATCAGCATGGGGGGTGGACCGGCACGCCGCACCGGACCGAGTGCGGCGCCGGCGTGTCGGGGATAGAATGACTCTGACCATAAGAGGAAAGCTGTTGGCCGGCTTCGGGGTAGTCCTGCTGCTAGCGCTGTGTAGCTGCCTGTTTCTGGTCTGGACTCTGACCCGAGTCGACAAGGATTACAATGCCCTGATCAAGACGAAGGGCTACGCCTATGCCTGGGCCGAGGCGGCCGTCGGTGACTACAGCAGCGCCGCCGCCAGCGTCAGGTCTTACGTAATAGGGGGAGACCCGGCGGACGGCGAGAAGTGCCGGGAGCGGATGCAAAACGCGGATGCCCACCTGGCCGCGATTGAACCTCTGCTACAGACCGACGAGGGGAAGAGGATCTACAAGGAGTTCTCTGACGCATCCTTGGCCTTCAAACAATACGCCGAACGGGTCATTTCCCTGGTGGCCGCCCGGGAGGCCGCCACTGGGGAGGAGCGCCTGGCAGCGGAAAGGCAGTTGGCCGAGTACCTCTCCTCCCAGAAGGGAATCGTCGGCAAGGTGGTGGATGCCGGCAATGCTGTCGCCGAACGACAGCGGCAGCGCCTGGACGACGGGGTCGCGCAGACGGCGGCGGCGGCGAAGAGGCAGATGTTTGTGGCCAACATCATCACAGCCGTGACCATCATCCTGGGGCTGGTCATCGCGCTTTATGTCGCCCGTATGATCGCTGCGCCGATAAGTCTGGTCGATGCCGGAGCGGCCAGGATTGCCGCCGGCGACCTGACCGGTGACGAGATCAAGGTCCGGTCCCGGGACGAGACCGGGCGTTTGGCCGCCTCCTTTAACACGATGCTTGTGAACCTGAGGGAGATGGTCAAGGAGCTGCAGGAAAAAGCGCAGACGGTTTCTTCTTCCGCCGCGGAATTGTCCGCCAGCGCCCAGAGCGTTTCGGCGGGAGCCAGTGAGAACGCGTCCACGATCGCCGAGGTCTCCTCCACGGTGGAAACCGTCGCCAACAATGCACAGCAGATCGCCCAATTGTCCACGGAGGCCGCCGGCTCGGCCAGGCAAGGGAACGAGGTCCTCCAAGACGTTAAGTCCCAGATGGACGCCATCCAGGAGGTCACGGCCGCCAACAGGAACGTTGTGCACGGCCTGAGCGCCTCCGCCGGTAAAATCACTCAAATCGTGGAACTGATCACGCATATCGCCGACCAGACCAATCTTCTCGCCCTGAATGCGGCTATTGAGGCGGCCCGGGCCGGGGAGCACGGGCGAGGGTTCGCCGTCGTCGCCGAGGAAGTGCGCAAACTCGCGGAGCAGTCCGCCGGGGCCGCCAGCGAGATCTATGCGCTCATCAATACCATTGAGGGAGACGCGCAGAAAGCCGTCCAAAGCATGGAACGGAGCACAGCCCAGGTCGAAGCCGGGGCAAAGGTCGTGGGGGAAGTAGAGACCACCTTCCAAAAGATCATCACCGCCGTTCAGGATCTTGCGGATCAGATCCAGGCGGTTGCTTCGGCGGCCGAGGAGATGTCGGCCGGGGTGGAGAACGTGGCCGCGGCGACGGAGGAGCAGACGGCCACCGTGGAAGAGGTATCCGCCACCACGCAGACCCTTGCGCGGCTGGCGGGGGAACTGGAGTCTCTGGCCGACCGGTTCAGACTGGGCCAACGTTCCCGGTGACGCTGAGCATCCGGGAGAACGAAGGGGTTGAAGCGCGAGGGGGCTCTCCGAGGAGAGCCCCCTCGCCCTGCGTTCCGTCTCAGTATGGGCCCGGAAGGTGCTCGGGCGGAGCGCCGGCCGCGGACCAGCCCGGGGGCTGCTCGTGGAGAACGCCGAAACGGCCGACGTCCGGGTGCATCCCGGACAGCCCGCCGACAAGGCGCCGCACCTCATCAAGCATGGCGTGACGGTCGGCGTCGCTTACAAAGGGGACGGCGTAGAAGTTGCGGTAGGTCACCGGGGCAAGCCCGCTCATCCGGAGTGTGCCCTCCACCAGGCTGGTGCGCATCGACTGAATCATCCCACTGGCGCCGGCGGCTGCCTCATCGGCGCCCGACGTCGATATGACCAGTGCCCGGCGTCCTCTTAAGAGGCCTTCCAGGCCGTGGTCGGTGGACCGGTAGGCGAAATTGACGGAAAAGACGCGGTCCAACCAGCCCTTGAGGATGGCCGGCGGGCCGAACCACCAGACAGGGAAAACCATGAGCAGGGTGTCGGCCCAGGAAACGGCCTCCTGTTCGCGGGCGATGTCGTCGGGTACGCGGCCCGCGAGAAGGCTCTCGAAGTCCCCGGCGGAGAGGCTCGGGTCCCAGCCCTCGGCATAGAGATCGCGGACACGTACCTCGGCGCCGCCGTCGCGCAGGGCTTCCTGTGCCGTTTCAAGGATGGCATGGTTAAAGCTTTTAGGGTTCGGGTGGGCATAGACGATCAGGGCGCGCATGGCTTTTTCCTCACCTTGCCTCTCGGATTTCTGGTTACAGGCTGCCCGTGACCGTTACGATCTATACAAAAGAGAAAAACCACCTGCCAAGGGATGGTCAAGTGGTTGGATGCGTTATTGGTGCGGCAGAGAGGATTTGAACCTCCACGGGCTAAAGTGCCCACTAGATCCTGAGTCTAGCGCGTCTGCCGTTCCGCCACTGCCGCACGGCTTCTTATGACAATGACTATGATAGCACAGCGTACGGTCACTGTCAACGGCCTTGCGGACGTCCGGGCGTCCGCGCGCGGCGCCCGCGGCGCGTTCGGACGGTGGGCGCGCTGCGTAGCCAGGTCAAGGTATAGAGGGTGACGGCGATGCTCCCGGCGGCCGCCAGACCGGTAGCCACGCCCATCTGGTCCCCGCCGGGCAGGTAGGGGTGGAGGCCCACGCCGTAGTCCAGCCAGTCCATGAGGGCGAACCAGGGCCCGACGAGGAGCACGAGGTAACGGGCGGGTACCAGGAGCGGCAGGAAAACCAGTCCCTCAACGGCCATCCCGAGATGGGCGACAAAAAGCGCGACGCCCTCCAGGTCCGGCACGCCGCCGGTCGCCCAGTGGTGGCCGAGGATGCCCACGGTCCACGTGCCGTACTTTATCAGGCCCGGGAGGGTGAAGGCCTCGAGAAAGGGCCAGGGCCGGGCCAAAAGGCGCAGGGCGATGACGGCGGCGAAGAGCAGGGACTGGATGGGGCACTCCGGAGTAAAGGGCCAAAAATACCAGGGGGTGGCCGCCAGTTGTTCCCGGTACCAGATGAAACCCCAAACCGTGCCGCCAAGGTTGACCAGGAGAATGGCGACCAGTGCCCGGGGGCGGGCGAGCAGCCAGGCCAAAAGGCCCCCGGGGGCGGTTTTACGGTCAGCGGACGCGCGCACGGCGGATCTCGGCGGGAACATCATTCGTGGCCACCGCTTCGCGGGGCCTGATTATCCGGGCGGGAACGCCGCCGGCGAGGACATTCGGGGGCAGGTCGCGGTTTACCAGGGAACCCGCGGACACGTAAGTGTTGGCCCCGATGGTCACCCCGGGCAGGACGGTGGTGTTGGCGGCGATGAGGCAGTTGGGCCCGATGACCACCGGGCCGGTGCGGTACTCCTCGACCAGGAACTCGTGGCAGAGGATGGTGGCGTTATAGCCGATGACGCAGTTGTCGCCGAGGGTGATCAGTTCCGGGTAGAAGAAATCAAAAACAGCCATGGCTCCGACGGCGGCGTTCCTGCCGACCTTCACACCGAGGAAACGGTAAAGGCGGTTCTTCAAGCCCAGCCAGGGGATGTAGCGTGCGAGCCAGATGACCGTGGCGTTGAAGACCACCCGGGCACGGCTCTTGTCCCGGTAACAATACCACAGGCTGTTCTTGTCCGGAGGAACGGGGTGTCTCGTCAGGCGGCGCACGTCGAACCATCCCCTTCGGAGGCGCAAGAGCCCCGAACGCATCCGGGGATCTTAGGCTTTATCGTAAGGCCTGCGCCACCTGTTCCGCGGCGCGCCGGCCGGAAAGGAGCATTCCGCCGAAGATGGGCCCCATCCGGTAGCCCCCGGCGACGGCGTTGGCGGCCATCCCCGCCACCCAGAGCCCGGGGTAGACTTCGGCGGTATATTCCAGGACCTGGGTTTCCGCGACCTCGGCCCACATGGGCCGTTCCCCGACGGTCCGCCCCTGGGGGGTGCGAAGGGTAACGCCGGCCTTGCGGGATAAAAGGTTGACGATGCGGGCCTCGTGTCCCGTACAATCAATGACGTAGCGGTAACGGGCGGCGATAGGGTCAACGTGGAGGCGGGCGATGTCCACGGCCGTCCAGTTGAGGACCAGGCCCGAGACACGCTCCTCATGCAGGCAGACATCCTCGGCGGAGACCAGGTTCAGCAGGGTGGCCCCGGCGCGGGCGGCGGCCAGGGTTAAGGCGGCGACCGACTCGACGGACGACGCCGTGTAATAGCCCTCGTCGAAGGGCTGGCAGTTGACGCCCACCTCTTCCATGATCGGCAGGGCCGACTCCTGCACGACAATCTCGTTGAGCATCATCGCCCCGCCCCACATCCCGCCGCCCAGGCTTAGTTTGCGCTCGTAGAGGACGGTCTTCAGGCCGGCGCGGGCGAGGTAGTAGGCCGCCGTAAGCCCGGCCGGTCCGCCGCCCACCACGGCCACATCCCCGTCGAGGCTGGCGAGCAGCCTTTCGGTATAACGTTCGATGATTGCCCTGGCTATTATGCGCTCGTCCAACTGCATGGTATGTCCTCCCCGGGTTATATAAATAGTCTAGGTTGTTACCTATACAATTATAATTGTCCAGATTTTCCCGTCAAGCGCGGGGCATCGGTAGGGTTTTCAGCCTATCTGGAAAAGTTAGGGTAAAAGGCAGGATTTTGGCATCGCGCCGTCAAATGGGATTGGTAGATGAACTCCCAGACCCGGGGGGACGGGGGGTAAGGCCGTGCCGTTTGGTCTGCACCTGGTTTTGCTGGGGTTGCTGGTCGGTACTTTAGGATATATCGTGGCCAGAAGCAGCCGGACCATGGTGTACGTCTGCCTCGTGGTGAACCATCTGCTGGCCATGGGGTTTGTGCTCGGCCGGTATCTTTACCTGACAACATCCGGCGGCGGGGGGGAAAGGACCTTTCTCGTTGGACACCTGTCCTGCCTCATGCTCCTGGGACTGGGCTGGTTGATCTTCGCCCTCTATGACACTCAAACCGTCCCCGGCTGGAAGACGATCGGGATTCTCCATGTGCCGGTGCTGGCAGCGATCGCCGTTATCACGGCCACGGCCGCCCCGGCGACAAACATTATGGCTGATGCTTTCTCCGGCGTATATTTCTTAAGTGGCGGAGCACCGTTCCAGTATTCTCTGGCCGTAACGAGCCTTTACGCCATGGCTGCCGCCGGCGTCTTAGCGGGTAAGGTACGCCGGCGCCGCCTGGCCTCCCGCTTTCAGGCCGGGTTCTTACTGGCTGGAGTCCTGATACCGCTTATATCGGCAGGGTTTGAAACGTTGCTTTTCGGTGCCGGCGTTAGGCTGCCTGCCGGGACACCGGCCTTACCGGTCATCGGGGTCACCCTCGGCGCCCTTTGCTTCGTGATAGGCGTCCTCCGTTACCACGTCGTTGATATTGTGCGGCAGGGGGTATATGAAAATCTGCGCGAGGTGGTGCTGGTTCTGGACCTGGAAGGGCGGGTGGTGGACGCCAACCTGGCCGCGCGGCGCCTGTTCGGCGGGCAGTGGCCCTTACATGACATGGCCCAGATACGGTCCAGGGTGGAAGACAGGTTGGAAAGCCCTGACCTTTTCGATGACCTTGCGAGGCATATGGAACAAGGCACAATGGCCCCTTTTGAAGGGGAATTGCGCCTGACGGAGGATACCAGGACCCGTTATCTGACGGTTTACGCCTTGCCGGTGGAGGCACAGGCAGGAATGGTCGGCTGGGCGGTCACGATGGGCGACGTCACAGGGTTGCGCCGGGACCTCGACCGGGCGCGGTTCCAGGCGATGACCGACGACCTGACAGGCCTTTATAACCGCCGCTTTGTGAGCCATGAGCTTTTGCGGGAGGTCGAACTTTGCGCCCGGACGGAGGCCAACCTGGCGGTTCTCCTGATCGATGTCGACCATTTCAAGGAAGTGAATGATGCCTATGGCCACCAGATCGGTGACCGGGTGCTGGCCGCGGTAGCGCACGTCATCAAGGAGAATCTTCGCCCTACGGACACCGTGGGGCGGTTCGGCGGCGAAGAGTTCATCGTTATGTGTCCGGGGAGCGACCTTGCCGGGGGAATGCGCCTGGCGGAGCGGCTCCGGCGCGCCGTCGCGGATTGCCGGATCCCCGTCGACAACGTGATCGTACGGGTCACCATCAGCGTAGGAGTGACGGCCTGGCAGGGAGGGGCGGAAACGGTCAGCGAGGTGGTAATCGATAAGATGTTGCGCGAGGCGGATGAGGCCCTTTACCGCGCCAAGAACAAGGGGCGGAACCGTGTGGCCGGCGTGCCCAAGGGCATAGGCGAGGTATCGTGAGCCGGGGGCATTACCGCTTGCAGCGGCCCAAAACAAAAAGACAAGGACCACAATCCTTGCCTTTGGCATCTTTATGGTGGGCCATGTAGGAATCGAACCTACAACCTGACGATTAAGAGTCGCCTGCTCTGCCAATTGAGCTAATGGCCCATGCTTGATGGTGGAGGGGGTTGGATTCGAACCAACGAAGGCTGCGCCAGCGGATTTACAGTCCGCCCCCTTTGGCCACTCGGGTACCCCTCCGCAATGATGTCAGAGATCGGCATGAGATGTCGGACTATATGGTAATTCGCGCCCCGCTGAACTTCTTTTTGGTCGGGATGGGGAGACTTGAACTCCCGGCCTCTTGCTCCCAAGGCAAGCGCGCTACCAACCTGCGCCACATCCCGATGCCCGGGATTAAAAAGGTGCCATTTCCGACAAGGATGAGTATAGCATAAGGCGTGCACGGGTGTCAACAGGCTTTCCCGGGGGAGTCAGGGCGGGGTTTATGCGCCCTGCGGTGTGTTATACTTACTTAATAAGACTCACGGTGCAATGTCAAGAGGAACTTAATGGAATTTAAGTGGGGTTAAGTCAAAAAGGCCATACAAAATCCTCCAACTACAGGTTAATTAAGTAGCTGGTAATAGATTCCAGTATAGAGGAGTGAGGTAAGAAGTTAAATGTTCACCTGCCCCGGCGCATAGATTTGGCCTTTGCTCAGCAGTGCATAGACCAGACGAACGAACTTCCGTGCGGTTAAGACTAAAGCCCGCTTGTGCTGGTGTTTGGTAACCTCGGCATATTTGGCCTGGTAATAGGAGCGGTATTCCTCGTTGTGCACCCGCAACGAGTTGGCCGCCTCCACCAGGTAGTAGCGAAGGTAGCGGTTACCGGTCTTGGTAAGGCTTTTGTCCTCGGCATCGAAGTTGCCGGACTGATACCTGTTCCAGGTGAGGCCCGCGTACTGGGCCAGGGCCGCCTGGCCGGCGAAGCGCCTGATATCCCCGATCTCGGCCACGATGCCGGAAGCCAGGACCGGCCCGATGCCGGGGACGGTGGTCAAAGTCTGCGGGATAGCGTCCAGTTCCCGGGCGATGAGCCTGTCCAGCTTGCGGACCTGGCCTTTCAGGAAATCGATATTGCTGATGGTCATGGCCAGGGCCGTCTCCACCGCCGAGCCCATCTGGGGATGCAGGCGGTAGGCGCGGCGGGCCGTAGCCTTAAGGGAACGGGCATATTCCTCCGGGTCGCCCAGGCGGTTGTTGCCGTTTTCCAGGATAAAGGCGGCCAGATCTTCCAGTTCCAGATTCAGCAGCTCCTCCGGGGTATAGTCATTGAGCACGGCCAGGGAAGAGCGACCGAAGACCGAGCTGAAGGGCTTCTCCCGGCGGTAGTTGGAGAACTTCAGGTAGATGTAGTTATAGGCGCGGTTTTGCTCCACCGCCAGCGTCTGCACCAGGTGCAGGCGCAGACGGGTCAACTGCAGGAGGGGCTCGGTCACCAGCCGTTCCTGGGAGAACGGCGTAAGATGGCCGAAGCGTACCCGTTCAGCAATGGCGAAAGCGTCCAGGCTGTCCGTCTTGGGGCGTTTGGGAAAGGACTTCTTGAAGCCCGCCACCAGGGCCGGATTGATCTCGTAGACCTTCGTCTCCAAAGCGGCCAGGGATGGTACAGCCACCAGGAAGTTGCGCAGGTGGACCCCGTAAACCGAGGTAGCCTCCAGGCCGACCTCCAGCCGGGTAGCCCGCTGCTTTTGGGCCAGTTCCAGCAGGAAGGCGGTCAATTCCTCTGCCCCGGCCAGGTCATTGCTGAACGTTCTGCTTTGACCCAAGGGCTGGCCGGACTGGTCAACACACAAGACCACGCAGGAGTCGGCGCTCACATCGATGCCGCAGAAAATCGCACGCACTGCACACCACCCTCCCTGCGCTGGTCAAGAATTGGGGCGACCCCTGAGAACTCGGCGCGTTAACAACCTCGCGGGCGATAAGCGCTCAACTGGTTGTCCGGGGGTGCACCCCGGGGCTGCTGTCACCCGGGGCCGGGCAACAGCCGGCGCAGCTCATGGTCAGAAATCAACACCGAGTGCAGGGTCTCACTCTTAACAGAGAAGTCACCGGTTTCCCGGGCAACAGGAGGCAGCGAGAGTGACCCCGACCAACGCCAGGTTGATTGTCTCAGAGGTACGCCCATAAGATCAATCATTAACTTAACGGTTTGTCCAATTCAAAGTATACGAGGAGGTGCACGGATGCTGCTGGATACCTTTCGCAAGCTCATGTTGGTGAGTGTCGGGGCCCTTTCGCTGACCAAGGAAAAGGCGGAACAATTGGTACGGGAGTTGACGGAGAAGGGCCAGGTGAGCACGAACGAGGCGCGCAAGTTCGTGACGGAACTGATGGAGAAGGGCGACAAGGAGCGGGAAGCGATCCGGAACGCTGTCGGCCAGGAGGTCCGCCGGATCCGCGAGGAATGGGGGATCGTCACCAAAGGAGACCTGGCGGATCTAAACGCGCGCCTGGCGCGGATCGAGGAACACCTTTTCGGTTCGCCCGCAACGGAGCCGGAGAACACCGCCGAGCCCGGCGCGGCGCAATAAAATACTAATTGTTGGCATATCCGGGACCATTATCCCCGTATAGTTATGCTGAGTAACTCACGCGGGGGAGATGGTCCTTATGCTTCTTAAGGGCTTGGCTAAGCTGACCCTGCTTTTTGTGGTACTAGCCCTGGTGCCGCTCCTGGCGTTTGCTACCGGGGGAAATATAGACCCGGACCAAGCGCCTGAGCAGGTCCCCCGATACACACGCCATGTCTTTTTGGTGGTTGTCGACGGCCTTCGTGCGGACATACTGCAAAAGGTGCAGGCGCCTAACATCAACGGGATCGGCTCGGCCGGAGTGCGTGTGCCGGAGACCATCCCCGTTTTCCCTCCAACCCTTGAGGCCAGCACAGGGACCATCCTGACCGGCACCGATCCTTCTCTTCACCGGTTTCTGAAGCCGGGTGACCGCCTGGCCGAGCCGACGGTTTTGGAAGTGTTGGAGAAGCAGAATATAGGCACCGCTTTTTTTGACGGCAGCAACGGCCGATTGAAAGGCCTGTCCCGGGGAGCGCGGCATTATCATGCCTGCGGCAACGACGGAGAGGTGATCGAGGCCGCGCTCAAATACCTCGGGGAGAAGAAGCCCTACGTAAGCGTAATGGTTCTCAGCGGGCCAGGGAAGGCCCTTGCGCTGTCCGGTCCGGACAGCGACGAGTACGCCCGGGCGGTCAGCGAGGCCGACAACCGGATAGGCGAACTGTTGAACTTCCTGCACCAGCAAGGGCTGTATGACCAGTCGCTGTTCATGATGACGGGCACGGGCGATGCGCCGCCACTGATTGTTAAGGGCCTGCAGTTTAAGTGCGGGGTGGTGTTGCCCCCGGCGGGAGTCATCGATGTCGCCCCCACCCTGGCCTACGTTCTGGGCAGCAAGCTCCCGGAAGCGAGCGGGCTGATACTCTGGAACGCGATGGAGCCCGGCTCCTTCCAGAACGGGCTCTATCTCATGGAGCAGCGGATCAAGGACCTGGCACAGGCACAGGTGAACGCCTATCAGGAGATCTACCGGCTGCGGGACGAACAGTACCAGGTGCAGGACGAGAAGGCGCGGTTGACGGCTGAAAGGGACGAGACTTCGCAGGCCATCAGCGAGCGCGACCGGAAGATCGGGAGCCTGGAACTCAAGGTGAAGGCGCTGGTAGCTACTATCTTCTTACTCTTGATCCTTTTCGGTGTCGGTTATCTATGGGAGTATCGCTATCTGAAGAAGAAATTCCTGCTCTTCTCATAACAGCAAGAAAGGTTGGTCGGCCCCGGGGCCGAAGACCCCCGGGGTTTTCGTTTGCGTGCGTTGAACCTGTTGCGTAAGCGGAGCTGGATGCGTTATGCTAGTTGGAAATCTTGTAATGGTGTTAGTTCCGGGGGGATGTTCCGGAATGGCGCTGACCGGGTTGCAGATCTTTAAACTGCTGCCCCGTACGAACTGCCGGGAATGCGGACAGGCTACGTGCCTGGCTTTTGCAATGCAATTGGCGGCCGGAAGGGCATCGCTTGACCTTTGCCCGCATGCCGGCCCCGAGGTGCGGGATGCGCTGAGCGCGGCGACGGAACCTCCGATTGCCCTGGTTCGCATTGGCGGCGGGGAGCGCGCGGTCGAAATCGGGCACGAGACCGTCCTCTTCCGGCATGAGAAGCGCTTCGTGCGCCCGACGGCCATCGCGGTAACGGTTTCGGACCGGCTGGGTCCGGATGATGTGGCGGCGCGGGTACGGGCCATCGATAATCTCTCTTTCGAGCGCGTCGGACAGGTGGTCGGAGTCGACCTTGCGGCGATAAGGCATGAAACGGACCGGGTGGAGGATTTCGCGGCCGCCGTCCGGGCCGCCCGCAAGCATAGCCGGCTGGCCCTGGCACTTCTGGCGCCCGGGGATCCGGCGGCGCTGGAAGCCGGCCTGGAGGCGGCGGGCGTGGACCGGCCCCTGGTTTATGCCGCGACCGAGGCCGACTGGGATGAGGTTACCCGTCTGGCTATGCGCTTCAAGGCCCCGCTGGCCGTTTACGCCGACGGTTTGGATAACCTGGCGTCGCTGGTGGAGAAGGTGGCCGGATTGGGTCACCGGGAACTCGTGTTGGACCCGGGAGGGCGGACGGCCGGCCGGGTGGTGGCCGAACAGACCCTCATCCGGCGCCTGGCGGTTGAGCGCCGGTTTCGCCCCTTCGGTTACCCGACGGTCTGCTTCGCCGGGGATGCGGACAGGATAGACCAGATAATGGCGGCCACGGTCCAGATAGCGAAGTATGCCGCCGTAACGGTGTTGAACACCGCCGATCCGGCGGATGTCCTGCCGCTCGTCACCTGGCGGCTGAACCTCTACACCGACCCGCAAAAGCCGATCGCCATTGAGGCCGGGGTCTACGAAGTCGGCCGGCCCGGGCCGGACGCGCCGGTGTTCCTGACGACGAACTTCTCGCTGACCTACTTCTGCGTCATCGGGGATATTGAGGCTTCCCGCACCGACGCCTTCGTTCTGCCGGTGGATACCGACGGGACCTCGGTCCTCACGGCCTGGGCGGCCGGGAAACTATCCCCCGAGAGAATTACGGCCTTCCTGGAGCAGTCCGGGATCGGCGAACGTGTGAATCACAGGCGTCTGATCATTCCCGGGGGTCTGGCCGCATTGCGGGACAAGCTGGAGCAGGTCTCCGGCTGGGAAGTCCTTATAGGGCCGCGCGAGTCGTCTGCCATTCCGGCTTTCCTGCGTACGCGTCGGCCCGGTCAGGCGCGGCGGGAAGAGGGGTAGCTCCGGAAGGTTACACGGGTGCGCTTCCTGCCCGGCGGTGTCACCGTCGAGGGCACGCCCGGAGAGAACCTGGTTGTACCGGCGGCATGGGCCGGGATCGCCCTCCGGGGCGCCTGCGGCGGAGAAGGGACCTGCGGCCGTGGCCGGCAGGGAGCCGTAAAATATCAGGAACGGGGACGGGCGAGAGGGAACATGGCTGTAGAAGTCGTAAGGGAAAGATGGAAGGGGCGCGTCATAGAAGTAACCCTCGGGCGGGAACCGAACCGGGTCAGCTTCGGCGGTGACGGTGCGCTGCCCTTCCTGCACTTCGAGGGACCCATTCCGCACCGGCCCGCCGTTGTTCTTGAGGTTTGGGACCGGGTCGACGGGGACTTCCCGCCCTTGCTTTTCGGGGCGTTCGGCCCGGTGCTGCAAGACCCGGCGGAATGGGCACGGCGCGCCGTGGCCCTGGGGGCCGACATGGTGGCGCTCCGGCTGGTGAGCACCGACCCGGATGGGTTTAACGCCGGGGCACCCGAGGCGGTGAACGGGGCGCAGGCGGTAGCGGCCGCCGTGGACGTGCCGCTTATCGTCCTGGGTTGCGGCGTGGAGTCGCGGGACGCCGAGGTCCTGCCGGCGGTGGCGGCCGCGCTTGAGGGCCGGGGCTGCCTCATAGGGACGGTCACGGCCGAGAATTACCGGCCGGTGGTTGAGGCCTGCAAGATCCACGGGCATGCCGTCGTCGCCACCAGTCCCCTGGACATCAACCTGGCCAAACAGCTTAACATCCTGATCACTGATGCCGGCCTGCCGTTGGAGAGGATTGTGATGGACCCCTCCATCGGCCCGCTCGGGTACGGTCTGGACTACGCCTATTCAATTATGGAACGTATGCGGCTCGGCGCCCTGGGAGGCGACCGCATGCTGGCACCGCCGGTCGTATGTTTTGTCGGCTACGAGGCCTGGAAGACAAAGGAGGCCCTGGCCGTTGATCGTCCGGAGTGGGGGGAGCAGGCGGAGCGCGCCGTCCTGTGGGAGGCGGTCACCGCCGCCACCCTGGCTCAGGCCGGGGGCTCGCTGTTCGTCTTCCGGCACCCGGAGGCCATGCGGCGCTTTCAGAAACAGATCGGCGAGTTAATGGCGGGATGGAGGGATGAACGTTGATCCTTATCGGAGAACGCATCAATGGTATGTTCCGTGACATCCGGGAGTCGGTCGCCGACCGGGACAAAGAGCCGGTAGCCGCTTGGGCCCGGCGGCAGGCCGCGGCCGGGGCGCATTACCTGGACATCAACACCGGTCCCGGCGTCGGGCCGGACGAGGCGCCGGAGGTCATGGCCTGGCTGGTGCGTACGGCGCAGGATGCCTGCGGTCTGCCCTGCTGCCTTGACTCTCCGCATGCGGAGGTCCTGCGTGCGGGTTTGGAGACGCACCGGGGCCGGGCGATCATCAACTCGACCAGCGCCGACCAGGAGAAGATGGATGTCCTCTTCCCGCTGGCGGTCGAATACGGGGCAGCGATCATCGGCCTGGCGATGAATGAGAAGGGCGTCCCCAAGGACGCCAACGACCGGCTGGCCCTGGCCATGGAGCTGGTGGCCAATGCCGACGCCCACGGCCTGGCCATGGATGACCTTTTCATCGATCCCCTCATCCTGCCCGTTAACGTGGCTCAGGAGCACGCCCCTGAGGTACTGGAAACCCTGCGGGGAGTGAAACTCCTGGCCAGTCCGGCGCCGCTTACGGTTGTGGGTCTTTCCAACGTCTCGCAACGTGCGCCGGACCGGCCGCTGATCAACCGGACCTTTGCCGTAATGGCGGTGGCCGCCGGTTTGGACGCGGCGATCCTGGACGTCGAGGACGCGGACCTGCTCGACGCCATTGCCACGGCGCGGGTGCTCATGAATAAAGAAGTCTACTGCGACAGTTACCTGAAGGTTTTCCGGGCGCGGTAACGGCAACCCGGCCGATTCGGCGGCATGTTATTCGAGGCCGGTTTCGAACCACACCTTCGGTCACCCCCGGCGCTATTATTCCCGGGGCATGTTGTGGGACAGGGGGAACGCCCGGCGCCCTGGAACCTTCATTGGATGAGCAACTAGCGGTTATAATTAAGACGGCTGAAGGGGGTGTTACGGGAGTGACTCACGGGAAGACCGGGGCGGTCCTGGTGGTCGGCGCCGGGGTGGCGGGGCTGCAGGCGGCGCTTGACCTGGCGCGGGCGGGCTTCAAGGTGTATCTGGCCGAGGCCGGGCCGGCGGCCGGTGGGCGGATGCCCGCCCTGGGCCGGGTCTTCCCGACGAACGAATGCTCCCTCTGCACCCTGTCGCCGTACCTGGCCGCCGTCGCCCGCCACCCCAGTGTAAATACACTGACCCAGGCGCGGCTGATCGACCTCCAGGGTGAGGCGGGGCAGTTCCGGGCGACCCTGGCCGTGACGCCGCGGGGCGTGGATCCGGCGCGATGCAAGGCCTGCGGGGCCTGTGCCGCCGTCTGCCCGGTCTCTGTTCCGGACCAGTTCAATGCCGGTCTGTCTTCACGGAAGGCTATTTACCAACCCTATCCTCAGGCGTACCCGGCTGCCTTCGTCATCGACCGGGCGGCATGCACCGACTGCGGCCGCTGCGCCGAGGCCTGCACCGCGCATGCTATCGACCTTGAGCGCGATGAAGAGGAGCGGGTAACGCTGGATGTCGGCGCGGTCATCCTCAGCCCGGGGCTGGCCCCCTTTGCCCCTGTTGCGTTGAATTACCTGGGTTACGGCCGTTACCGGAACATCATTACCAGTGTGGCTTTTGAGCGCATCCTCTCGGCGGGCGGTCCATCGGGGGGACGGCTGGTACGTCCTTCGGACGGGCGGGCTCCGGAGCGGATCGCCTGGCTGCAGTGTATCGGTTCGCGGAACCCGGCCATCGGGCGCGGCTACTGTTCGGCGGTCTGCTGCATGGCGGCCGTAAAGGCCGCCGTGTCGGCGAAAGAGCAGGCTTCAGTGCCCCTGGAGACGGTGATCTTCTTCCGCGACCTGCGCACGTACGGGAAGGGCCACGAACGTTATCTGGCGAGGGCCCGGTCCGAGGGCGTACAATTCGTGCGCGCCGGCGTGGGGGGACTGCACGAGCAGAGTGACGGCAGCCTTCTGATCCGCTACGCTATGGAAGACGGAACGGTCCGGCGGGAGCGTTTCGATCTGGTCGTCCTTTCGGTGGGTCAGGAGGCCGCGGGCGGGCACCGGGAACTCGCCGGCGCGGCCCGCATCGCTGCGGATGAATTCGGCTTTTGCCTTACTACGGACATCGCCGGCAACTGCACCTCGCGCCCCGGGGTCTTCGCCGCGGGTTCCTTCACCGGGCCGCGCGATATCCCGGACTCTGTGACCGGGGGGAGTGCCGCGGCGGCCCAGGCTATGGCGCTCCTGGCCGGAAATCGCGGGACACTGGTGGAAAGGCCGGTGGTACCGCCGGAGCGCGACCGGTCGGAACAGGAGCCGCGGATCGGCGTGGTTGTCTGCCGGTGCGGCACGAACATCGCCGGAACGGTTGATGTGGCGCGCGTGGCGCGCGCGGCGCGTGAGTTGCCGGGCGTGGTCTGGGTGCGTGAGGAGAAACACGCGTGCGCGGCCGACGGTCAGGCCGCCCTGCGGCGGGCCATTGCACGGCAGGGGCTTAACCGCGTGGTCATCGCCGCCTGCAGCCCGCGCACACACGGGTTGCTCTTCGGGAACGTGGTCCGGGAGGCCGGGCTGAACCGCTATCTGGTCGAGATGGCCAATATCCGCGACCATTGCGCCTGGGTGCACGGCGACGCCCCGGAGGCGGCGACGGCCAAGGCCTGTGCCCTGGTACGGGGCGCGGTGGCGAAGGCCCGGGTGCTCGAACCGGTGGCCGACGTCAGCGTCCGGCTGACCCCGGCGGCGCTCGTGGTGGGCGCCGGGATCGCCGGACTGGAGGCTTCTTTCGGCCTGGCCGAACAGGGTTTTGAGGTCCACCTCGTCGAGCGTGCATCCACTCTCGGCGGACGGGCCCGAACCCTACGGTATGAGCCGGAGGGGCGGGACGTACGGGGCTATGTCGCCGGTCTGGTGTCACGCGTTATGGAACACCCGCTGGTCCACGTGCACCTGGAGCGGACCGTATCCCGGGTGCACGGCCATGTCGGGCGCTTTGTGAGTGTTCTTGACGACGGCCGGGAAATAACGCACGGCGTGGTCGTGCTGGCCACAGGGGCGGTGGATGGGACCACCGGGGAATACCTGTATGGACGACACCCGTCGGTGTACACACAGGGAGCCTATGAGACCGCGCTGAGCGCGTCAGAAAACCTGAAGACGGTGGTGTTTATCCAGTGCGTAGGGTCGCGCCGGGAAGGAGAGCGGCGACCTTATTGCAGCCGGATGTGCTGCGGACGCACCCTGGCCCTGGCGCTGGCCACGCTGGAGCGGCACCCCGGCGCACGGGTGTATGTCCTTTACCGGGACCTTATGGCTTACGGGCGGATGGAAGAGGTCTACCGCGAGGCGCGGCGGCGGGGCGTGGTCTTTGTACGGTATGGCCCCGACAGCCCGCCTGCGGCCGCTGCGGCCGGCGAAGGGGTGGCGGTTGAGGTTTGTGACGTGGTGCTCGGGGCAAGGCTGGATATCACGGCCGACGCGCTGGTCCTGGCGACGGGACTGGAACCGGCGCCGGGGAACAGGGAAGTGGCGCGGCTCTTCAAAGTGCCTGTAGACGAGTACGGTTTCTTCCTGGAAGCGCAGCCCATGCTCCGCCCCGTAGATTTCGCCGCAGAGGGCGTGTTCCTCTGCGGCGACGCCCAGGCGCCGAAGGCGCTGCACGAAAGCGCCGCCCAGGGACGTGCGGCGGCGGCCCGCGCCGGGGCGCTCCTGGGGGCGGGGACTCTGGAAGCCCGGGGTGTATACGCCGTCGTAAATCCGCAGGCCTGCGCGGCCTGCCTGAACTGTATCCGGGTTTGTCCCTACAACGTACCCGTACTGGATGGACATACGGCGCGGATCGAACCGGTGGCCTGCCAGGGCTGCGGGATCTGCGTCGCCGGGTGTCCGAACCAGGCGATCAGCCTGACGGGATACAACAGCAGGCAGCTGACGGCGCTGGTGGGCGCCCTGTTCGCGGACCCGAAGGACGGTGGGGAAACGTGAGCGCGGAGGTGCGGATTGTGGCCTTCTGCTGCGTCAACTGCGCCTATTCGGCGGCCGACCTGGCCGGCGCGATGCGGCTGGCCTACGATCCGGCGGTGAAGGTCGTCGCCCTTCCCTGCACGGGCGCCGTCGAAGCCGGCGTGCTTCTCAAGGCCTTCGAACAGGGCGCGGACGGGGTGATGGTTGCCGGCTGCCTCGAGGGCGAATGCCACTACCGGACGGGCAACCTGCACGCCCGGGAGCGGGTGTCGGACTTAAAACGGCGCCTTGAAGAGATCGGCATCGAACCCGAACGGCTGGAGATGTTTAACCTGTCGGCGGCCATGGGAACGCGCTTCGCCGAGATCGCCGATGAGTTCGCAACCCGCATCAGGGCCTTGGGGATTTCGCCGCTGAGGAGGGGGGACGGGGGATATGATCGTTGTTGAAGCCAAGCCGTTTGCGGAGATTGCACGGTTGGTCTCACCTTACCGAAACCTCCTCCTCGTCGGCTGCGGCGCGTGTGCTACAGTGTGCTTCGCCGGCGGCCAGACGCAGGCGGAGTCGCTGGGCCTGGCGTTACGGCTGCAGCGCCGGGTGTCCGGGGGCACCCTCCGGACGGCGTCGGTTACCGTTACCAGGCAGTGCGACCCGGCCTTCCTCGCGCCCCTGGGAGAGGCGGTCGCCCAGGCCGGGGCCGTCGTTTCGCTGGGCTGCGGCGTGGGCGTGCAGCAGTTGGCCGATGAATTCCCTGAGGCCTGGGTTATCCCGGCGATGAACACCCGGTTCGCCGCGGGTCTAACGGCGGACGGGACGTGGGAGGAGCGTTGCGCCCTCTGCGGGGAGTGTATTCTGGACCTTACGGCGGGGATCTGTCCGCTGGCCCGTTGCGCCAAAGGGCTGTTGAACGGTCCCTGCGGGGGAACGCGCGAGGACGGAAAATGCGAGGCGGATGCCGGGCGGCCGTGTGCGTGGCTGATGATCTACGAGCGCCTGGCGGCGCGTGGCAGGCTGGACCTGATGGCCGTCTGCCGGGAACCCAAGGATTGGCGGGGCGGCAGGATGGGAGGGCGAAGGCGTGACGGTAAGTAGATTGGCCCGGACCTTGTCCGAAGCGCGCTTCGCGGTCACCGCCGAGGTCGGCCCTCCGAAGCATGCCGCGGCCCGGGACATGCGTGAAAAAGCCCGGCTCCTCCGCGGCTGGGTGGACGCCGTCAATGTCACGGACTGCCAGTCTGCCGTGGTGCGCCTCTCCAGTTTGGCGGGCTGCCTTCACGTGCAGGACGAGGGCGTCGAGGCCGTCCTGCAGGTGACCTGCCGGGACAAAAACCGCATCGCTATCCAGAGCGATCTGCTCGGCGCCGCCAGCCTGGGGATCAGGAACGTCCTTTGCCTGACCGGCGACCACCAGCGCTTCGGGAACCACCCGCAGGCCAAGGGGGTCTTTGACCTGGACTCGGTACAGCTCCTGGGGGTGGCGAAGGGCCTGACGGAGGGCCGTTTCGCCAACGGGGAAACAATGAAGGGCCCCGCTCCCGAGCTGTTGCTGGGGGCCGTGGAAAACCCGACCGCCGGGCCGCCGGAGCTGCGGGCGCTGCGGTTGGCGAAGAAGGTCGAGGCGGGGGTCCGCTTTGTCCAGACGCAGGGCGTCTTCGACCTGGAACGCTTCAAACAGTTTATGGCACTGGTAAATGCCCGGGGACTAACGCAGCGCGCGGCGCTCCTGGCCGGGGTGATTGTCTTGAAGTCGGGCCGCGCGGCCCGGTTCATGCGGGAAAACGTCCCCGGAATCTACATCCCCGAGGGTCTTGTCGAGCGCATGGAGAGGGCGCCCGACCCGCGGGAGGAAGGCGTCGCCATCGCCGTGGAGACGGTCCGCACCCTGCGGGAAATCCCCGGGGTGGCCGGCGTGCACCTTATGGCGATCGGTTGGGAGGAGATCATGCCGCGTATCGTTTCCGAGGCCGGTCTCAGGTAAGAAGGAACATAACGGGGGTTCGCCTGGCGAACCCCCGTTATTTTAGAGAGGGCGTTTTATCGTTGAGGCCTTATTGCTCCCGCGTGCGGACGCGTTCGGCCGGCCGTGCTTCGGCCCGGTCGCCGAGGGTCTCGCGCCAGTGCATGAAGAGGATAATGTCCACGAGGCGGTTCGAAAAGCCCCACTCGTTGTCGTACCAGGCGACGACCTTGACGAAGGTCCCGTCGATGACCATGGTCGACAGGCCGTCGACGATGGACGAGTGCGGGTTGCCCAGGAAGTCCACCGACACCAAAGGCAGTTCGGTGTAAGCGAGAATGCCCTGCAGTTCATCCTCGGCCGCGGCGCGGAGGGTGTCGTTCAACTCCTCCTTGGTCGTGGAGCGCTCCAGGTCGCAGACGAAGTCGATGATCGAGACGTCGGGGGTCGGCACCCGGAAGGAGAGGCCGGTCAGCTTGTCCTTCAGCTCCGGAATAGCGATGGCCACGTTCTTGGCCGCCCCGGTGGTCGTGGGGATGATCGAGAGCGCCGCGGCGCGCGCCCGCCGCAGGTCGCGGTGGGGCAGGTCGAGGAGGCGCTGGTCGTTCGTGTAGGAATGGGCGGTCGTCATGAAGCCGTGCTTGACCCCGTACCGGTCGTTAAGGATCTTGACGATCGGGGCCAGGGCGTTGGTGGTGCAGGAGCCGGAAGAAATAATGCGGTGGTTCGCGGGGTCAAAACGCTCCTCGTTAACCCCCATGATGATCATGACATCCTCGCCGTTGGCGGGGGCGGAGATAACGACCTTCTTCGCCCCGGCTTCAAGGTGCTTGGCGGCGTCTTTCGCCTTGGTAAAGCGGCCCGTACTCTCGATGACGTATTCCACGCCGAAATCACGCCAGGGGATGTTCGCCGGGTCGGCCTCGGCCAACACCCGCACCTCCTGGTCGTCGGCCCAGAAGCTGCCGTCGGTGGCCCGGACGTCGGCGGCAAAGGTGCCATGCACCGAGTCGTATTTGAGCAGGTGGGCCAGGGTGGCGGCGTTCGTCAGGTCGTTAACCGCGACGACCTCGATGTCCGGGTGATTATGGACAAGGCGGTAGAAATTGCGCCCGATGCGGCCGAAGCCGTTGATGCCGACCTTGATGGCCATGCTATCGTCCTCCTTTGAAGCTCCACTTAACCTCGAGTTCCAGCTCCAGGGCGCCGTCGCCCTCTTCCTCCAGCTCGATTTCAAGCGTGGCGGTGTCGGGCAGACGGACGGTCTTGCCTTGAACGGTCAGTCTGCCGCGCGCGATTTGATCCAGGTACTCCTGGAGCCGGCGTGTCAGTTGTTCCGGCGTGCACAGGCACTTTTCTTGGATTTTCACGCCGTCACTCCCCTGGGTATTATACCCGGTCCGTTTTTCGATATACTGGAGACAAAGGCTATCGCGCCCTGATTATAGCAATTGATACCAATAGTGTCAACGTGGGCCTCCGGAGGGACGTCATGAGTGGTAATAACGGCAGCCGGTACATGACCAGAGTCAAACATGCCATTAAGGACTATGATATGATCCCCCCGGGATCGCACGTTGTCGCCGGGATTTCCGGGGGCAAGGATTCCACAGTCCTCTTATGGATACTGGGCCAGTTGCAGAAGCGCTCCCACCTGCGCTTCACTCTTGAGGCGGTGCACCTTGAACTGGGATGGGGGGAGGTGGACACCGAGCCCCTGCGCCGGCTCTGCGCCGACCTCGGGGTGCCGCTTCACATCCGGTCCTACCCCGTGGCGAAGATTATCTCCGCCAAGCCCGGCTTCAATCCGTGCGCCCTGTGCGGCAAGCTCCGGCACGGCGTGTTAAACCGCACCGCCCTGGAGCTGGGCGCACAATGTGTCGCCCTGGGGCATCACCTTGATGACGTTATTGAAACCTTTTTTCTGAACCTTGTCTTTACCGGGCAGATCAAGACCTTTATGCCCAAAACGCATCTCTGCCGTACCGGTTTGAGCCTGATTCGCCCCCTTGTTTACCTGCCGGAAAAAGTGCTGGTGGCGGTCGGCAGGCGTCAGAATCTGCCGGTGTTGGACAACCCCTGCCCGTACAACGGGCGGACGAAGCGCGACGAGATGCGGGAGATTACGGAGTGGTTGGTGGCGCGCTACCCTGACTTTCGGGAGATGTTCCTGCGGTCGCTGCACAACGTCAGGCTTGAGAACCTCTGGCGGCAGGATCTGTAGTTTCATGCGGCGCAATGCCCCATTCAGGGCGGTCCAGGAGGTCCGCGAGTTCCCGTCGGACCTCCTGGAGGCGCTGATAGTCCTCCGCGGTCAGGAGGCCGTCGAGGCCGGCCTCGTAATCGGCGAGCGCCTTGGGCACGGGCAGGACACGGTAGTGGCGGCGGCCGGCCGCGGTAAAGGTATCGACCCAGACCGGCGTATAAGATACTGATGTCACTTCCGCCACGTCACGGGCAGGGTCGCGGGTGACGCGGACGTGAAGGATAATGCCGCTGTCCGAATAGCGCCAGCGCTGGTTGGAAATAAAGTTGCCCAGCGAATAGACGACGAAACAGGTGCGAGCCCGATCGTCGGCCGTCCGGAGATCGAGGCGTTCGATGGGCTGCACGACATGGGGATGCTGACCGATGATCAGGTCCACTCCCATTCGGGCCAGCTTATCCGCCCACTCCCGTTGTTGCGGGTCGGGGCCGCGCCGGTACTCGGTCCCCCAATGGACAAAGGCTATAATCAGGTCGGGGTCGAGGGCGCGCAGACGCGCGAGGTCGGCGGAAACCTGTTGTTCCTCAAGGTTGGCCACCGCGTAGGGATGTTCCGCCGGCAGGGGCAGGCCGTTGGTCGTGGCCGTGTAATTCAGGATGCCCAGGCGAACGCCCCGCACCTCGACGACGAAAGGCTTCTCCCGTTCCGCAGCGGAGCGGTACGTTCCGACGTGTGCCACCCCCGCGCGGTCAAGGCAGTCCAGGGTGGCGACAATCCCCCGCCAGCCCATGTCCATGCTGTGGTTGTTGGCCGTTGTCGCCAGGTCGATACCCAGGCGCCGCATGGCCGGCGCCAGGTCGTCGGGCGTGTTGAAAAGGGGGTAGCCCTGGTAACCGGGGCCCGGTCCGGCCAGTCTGGTTTCCAGGTTCGCCGCGGTGTAGTCGGCGCCGGCAAGGAGCGGGTGTACGTCGGTGAAAAGGCTGTCGAAATCATAGGCACCGGTGGCGGCATCCCGGGTGGAGTTTACAACGGGAAGGTGCATCAGGAAGTCGCCGACGGCGGCGAGGCTGACCTCTACGGGGCGTTGCTCTGCCGGCGGGGCTGCAATCCCGGGGGCCGGAGGCGGGGGCGCGGCCACCTGAAGGGTGCCGCCGGCGACGAAGGCCGCGATGGTCCCGAGTACGATGACGCCAAGGATCAGCATAAAACCCCTGGGCATGGTTTTCACCTACAAGCACAGGAAATAAATAGATTGGGTTCTTCTTCGCCCGGCACATGTTCTCCTGCGTAGGACGGGCAGGAAATCGAAAAGGTCCGGCGAATCGAAGTCTCGAGAGGATGGTAAAGGATGCCCCGTTCAGGCGATGAGCGTAAACCCTTTATAACACTCCTTAGGGCTCCGGGAAAGGGCGGTCCGGAAGCCCTGGAACGGGCCTGCCGGGCCGCGCTTGAACGGGACGAACGGCTCAGCGGGGGCTGGTTCGTCGTCGGCATGCTCTGCCTGCAACGAGGGGACGTCGAGGAGGCGTATGAGAGCCTGAGCGAATTCACGTCCCTGGAATCGGCGGGCGAAGAGGCCCGCCGGGTCGAGATCCTGCTGTATTACCTGGAGAGCCTGGAGACGGTGGGGTCTGAGCTTGGTGAGGAACTGGGCGAGGAGATGGCGATCATGTTCCTCGAGGCGTTCGGCGCGTCCTTACCCCCGGCCCGACGGCTTTTAGATCTGGGCGGCATCGGCCCGCGGGAGGCGGTACGCACCCCCGCGGGGCGGCGGCTGGTACTGCGCCTGCTCCAGGAGCAGAGGGTGTTTCTCCGGGAGGCGGTCGAGTACGCCCGGCGTTTCCTGCCCGAGGGGACTTTGCAGGAATGGAAAGGGGATGACTATTGAATACGCACATTGTTGCGGGGATCGATATCGGGTCTCTTTCCGCCGAGGCTGTCATCCTGGGCGGAAACAGGGTCCTCGGCTATAGCGTTATAAATACCGGTGCTGACAGCAGGCGGGCTGCGGAGGAGTCGCTGGCTCTGGCTCTCAAGCGGGCGGAATGCTCCCCCGGTGACATCGCCTTTACGGTAGCCACAGGCTACGGCAGGGTGAACGTTCCCTTCGCCGATCTGCAGGTCACCGAGATCACCTGCCACGCCCGCGGCGCGGTTTTCCTGCTCCCCGGCACGCGGACGGTGATCGATATCGGAGGGCAGGACTCCAAAGTCATCCGGCTCGATGACATGGGCACGGTGGTTGATTTTGCCATGAACGACAAGTGCGCGGCGGGAACCGGGCGTTTCCTGGAAGTTATGGCCCGCGCCCTGGAAACCAGGGTTGACGCCTTGAGCGACCTGGCCGCATCCGCGCGGCGGGCGGCGCCGATCAGCAGTATGTGTACCGTCTTCGCCGAGTCGGAGGTGGTGTCGCTTGTGGGGCAGGGGACGCCGCGCGAGGAGATCGTGCGGGGGCTTCTGCAGTCGGTGGCCGAACGCACCGTTAACATGGTTCATCGCGTGGGGCTGGCGCGGGAGGTGGCCATGACGGGCGGGGTAGCCAAGAACCGCGGCGTGGTGCGGGCGATCGCCGAACGGCTCGGTGTTCCGGTGAACGTCCCGCCGGAGCCGCAGATCGTCGGCGCTCTGGGTGCGGCGCTGATCGCCCGGTCCCGCGCTAGATAACGATAAAGAACCAGATGATCATAGCGGCGCCTATGGCCAGTTTCAGAACGGTACTCCCCAAAAAGCCCACCAGTGTGCCAAGACCCACCCGTAAGGCCTGGCCGGGGTTGCCGTTGGCCAGGAGTTCGCCGCCGAAGGCGCCAAGGAAGGGGCCCAGGATAATCCCCAACGGCCCGAGAAGAAACACGCCGACCAACGTGCCCAGGATACTTCCCCAGAGAGCGGCCCTGGACCCTCCATAGCGCCGCACTCCCCAGACGTTGGCGGCGTAGTCCACGAGGAAGGCGAGCGCAACGGCCACGGCCTGTCCCACGAAAAAGCCAGCCGTCAGGTTGGCAAAACCGGTGAACAGACCGTAGACCGCCATCCCGGCCGCTATGAGGATATGGCCGGGCAGGACCGGGAAAAGGATCGCCGCCGTTCCGGCAATGAAAAGCACAACGGCCAGTATAAGGCCTACTGTATCCACAAGCATCATCCCCCGGAAGGTTACGCCTGATTATAATCGGTGGGCGTTCCGGTGGTCAATGAAGTTAAGGAATGAAATCGGAGCGAAAGAGCGAGAAGCGGTATGCACGTCGGCATCCTGACCCTTGAATTTCATTTGGGCGAGGCGTCCTCTCTCAAAGACAAGCGGCGTTTGGTGAAGAGCCTTCTCAGCCGCCTGCGGTCGCGCTTCAATGTTTCGGCGGCCGAGGTTGACGCCCTGGAAAGCTGGCAACGCGCCGTCCTCGGCGTCGTATGTGTCGCCAACGACGCGGCTTACCTGGACGAGGTGATGGCCGCGGTGGCACGCTACGTGGAAACCGACCGCAGTTTGCAGCTCCAGGGCTACAGCACGGAGATTATCTGACTTCCGGTTCCCTGCGGCGCCGGCCCGGCCCGGACGGCTCGCGCCCATGCGTCCTCCCCCGTATTCACCGGTGCTTGCCCCCCATTGACTTCCATCCCTGGCGGTACCCGGCTGATCCACAAAAAGTTTTTCAGCCATAAAGGGTTTTTCCTATTCGTGTAGAATATTCTGTCTTCTAATATTGTCCGGCCGTTCTCGCGCCCCCTGATGTCTCTCCTACCCTGCGGCCGCCATCACTCGAGATGCAAAGGTGATGTTCCCTTGAGCCTGCAGCTCACGATTGAGAACCTTTCTTTAACCTTCGGCGGCGTTACGGCGTTGACCATGGTTGACCTTGACGTGCAACAGGGGGAGATCCTGGCGGTCATCGGCCCCAACGGGGCGGGGAAGACCAGCCTCCTGAACTGCATCAGCGGGCTCTACCGCCCCAGTGAGGGGCGTATAGGCTTCGAAGGCCGCGATATCACTTTCCTGCCCCCGCACGAGCGGGCGCGCCTCGGTATCGCCCGGACCTTCCAGAATATCGAGCTGTTCCGGCACATGACGGTTCTGGAGAACCTGATGCTCGGACGCCACATCCACATCCGCTACTGGCTGCTGGCCGGCGGTCTCTACTGGGGGCCGGCCAGACGGGAGGAGGTCCGGCACCGTCGCCGGGTCGAGGAAATCATAGATTTTCTGGAGATCGAAAACGTGCGGCAGAAACCGGTGGGCACGCTGGCTTACGGCCTGCAGAAACGGGTTGAACTGGGGCGCGCCCTGGCCCTGGAGCCGCGCCTGCTGCTCCTTGACGAGCCGATGGCGGGCATGAACCTTGAGGAGAAGGAAGACATGGCGCGCTTCATCCTGGACATCGCGGAAGAATGGGGAACCACGATGATTCTTATCGAACACGACATGGGCGTCGTGATGGACATCTCGGACCGTGTTGCCGTCCTTGACTTCGGGCGGAAGATCGCCGAGGGCACCCCGGACGACGTACAGCAGGATCCGGTGGTCGTACGCGCCTACCTCGGACAGCAATGAGCGGGAAAGGGGTAGCCATGCGGGAAGAAACTCTCCCTCAACTGCTATACCGCAATGCCACCCGTTACGGCCGAAAGGTTGCACTGCGGGAGAAGGACTACGGTATTTGGCAGCCCATCAGCTGGCTGGAGTACCTGGAGCAGGTACGTCTCTTCGCGCTGGGGCTGGCCGCCCTGGGTTTCGGCCGTGGTGACAAGCTGGCCATTATCGGCGACAACCGCCCGGAGTGGGTCTGGTCCGAACTTGCGGCGCAGTCCTTGGGCGGGGTGGCCGTGGGTCTTTACCAGGACAGCCTGCCAAGGGAACTGGCCTACGTCATTGACCATAGCGACGCCGTTCTGCTGGTCGTCGAGGACCAGGAGCAGGTCGACAAGATGCTGGAGATCAAGGACCGGATGCCGCGCGTCAGGCGGGTCATCTATTACGATCCCAAGGGCCTGAAAAACTATCGCGACGACCTGCTGCTGTCGTTTACTGCGGTTCAGGAGATGGGCGGCCGCTTCGGCGAGGAGCATCCGGGTTACTTTGAGGCGGCCCTGGAAGAAGGGCGCGGGGAGGACGTGGCCATTATCGCCTATACGTCCGGCACGACCGGGGCGCCCAAGGGAGCGGTACTCACCCACGCCAATCTCCTGAATATGGCCAGGAGCCTCTTGTCGATAGACCCCCGGACGGACCGGGACGAGTTCCTTTCCTTCCTTCCGCTGGCCTGGCTCGGGGAGCAGATGATGTCGATTTCCGCCGGGCTGTGGTCGGGAATGACGGTGAACTTCCCCGAAGAGCCGGAGACGGTACAACAGAACCTTAAGGAAATCGGCCCTCACGTGGTCTTCTCCCCTCCGCGGATCTGGGAGGATATGGTCTCGCGCGTGCAGGTTAAGATCAAGGATGCGAGCCGGCTGAAGCGCACCGCCTATCGCGTTATGATGCCGGTCGGCTATCGGATGGCGGACTGCCGCTTCACGGGGCGGCGGCCCTCAATTCTCTTGCGTTTCCTCTATTTCTGGGCCGATCTCGTTCTCTTTTCGGGCATCAAGGACCACCTGGGACTGACACGCCTTAAGCATGCTTACACGGGCGGGGCGGCTCTCGGTCCGGATGTCTTCAGGTTCTTTCACGCCCTGGGCGTCAACCTGAAACAAATCTACGGGCAGACGGAGATCGCGGGCATTTCGGTTACCCACCGGGACGGGGCCATCAAATTCCACACCGTGGGCGTGCCGATCCCCGGGACCGAGGTGCGGATCAGCGAGGAAGGTGAAATCATTTCCCGCAGTCCGAGCGTCTTTCTAGGGTACTACAAGGACGAGGCGGCGACCGCGGCGGCCCTCAAAGACGGATGGCTGCATTCCGGAGATGCGGGTTACCTGGACGAGGACGGGCACCTGGTGGTCATCGACCGCCTGAAGGACGTCATGCGCCTCTCTGACGGCAGCGCCTTCTCGCCCCAGTTTATCGAGAACAAGCTCAAGTTCTCGCCGTACATTAAAGAGGCGGTTGCCCTGGGCCGCGATCGGCCTTTTGTGGCGGCGATGTTGAACATCGATATGGGCAACGTGGGCAAATGGGCGGAAGACCGTCAGATCCCCTACACCACCTACATCGATCTGGCGACGAAAGCCGAGGTCCGGGATCTGCTGGCCGGGGAAGTGGCGCGGGTCAATCACGACCTGCCTCCCGCCGGGAGGGTAAGACGGTTCGTCATCCTGCACAAAGAGCTGGACGCCGACGACGAGGAACTGACCCGCACCCGGAAGGTCCGGCGGGGGTTCGTCGCCGAGAAGTACGCGGCGGTCGTCGAGGCCCTCTATGGTGCGGCAAACGCGGTACAGGTGGAGACCGTGGTGCAGTACCGTGACGGTCGCCGGACCACGATCGGCACCGAACTGGTGATCGTGGATATGCCCGAAGCGGGGGTGGAGTAGACTTGGATTTCTTCCTTCAACTTGTGGTGAGCGGCCTGGTGGTGGGCAGCGTATACGCCCTGGTGGCCCTCGGGTTTGTACTGATCTATAAGTCCAGCGACGTAATCAACTTCGCCCAGGGCGAATTTCTACTGGTCGGCGCCTACGTATCACTGGCCCTTGTGGCCGGTTACAAGGTGCCCTTCCTTCCGGCGGTGCTCCTGACACTGCTCGGATGCGTGCTGCTGGGCGTCGTCGTGGAGCGGCTGGTGCTGCGGCCGTTTATCGGGGAACCGGTGATTTCCATGATCATGGCCACCATCGGCCTTTCAAGCCTGATGCGCGGCGTTATCCAGGTCATCTGGGGCACCGATACGCGGACCTTTCCGCCCATCTTTCCGGTCGAACCCGTTCACCTCGGCGGCGTGGTTGTCTCCCAGGTTTACCTGTGGTCCCTCGGCCTGGCGTTAGGGCTTCTCGCCCTGTTCACCCTCTTCTTCAAGTATTCCAGCACGGGGATTGTGATGCGGGCGGCGGCCGATGACCAGACGGCCGCGCTCTCCATGGGGATCTCGGTCAAACGAGTGTTCGCCATAACATGGGCGATCGCGGCCGTTGTAGCGGCCATCGGAGGCATTCTCCTGGGGAATATCAACGGGGTCAATCCCACCCTGGCCAGCATCGGCTTGAAGGTTCTGCCGGTGGCCATTCTGGGCGGCCTTGACTCGGTTTCCGGGGCCATTGTCGGCGGATTCGCCATCGGGCTCATTGAAAGCCTGGCGGGAGGTTACCTGGACCCCATCGTCGGCGGCGGGGTGAAGGACGTCACTCCTTTCGTCGTCCTGGTGATTGTCCTGATGCTCAGGCCTTACGGGCTCTTCGGCAAGGAGATTATTGAAAGGGTGTAACTGGCGTGCAGGTTAGAAATCCGCTGGTGATGGACTGCGGCATCTTTACCGCATCGTATGAGGATGATATGGCGATCCTCTTTCACCCGGCCGCCCGGCTGAAGGTTCTCTTCATTCTCATCGTCCTGGCGGCGTTTCCCTTGGTGGCGAACCCGTACTACGTAGGTCTGGCCAACCTTGTAGGCATCGCGGTCATCGGCGCCCTGGGGCTGAACATCCTCACCGGGTTCACGGGGCAGATCTCGATCGGACAGGGCGCGTTTATGGCGGTTGGCGCATACACCACCGGAATCCTGATGGCCAAACTCGGGCTCTCGTTTTGGCTGGCTCTCCCCGCGGCCGGTATCGTGGCCGCGATGGTCGGCGCGGTGTTCGGCATACCGTCACTCCGTCTGAAGGGGCTCTACCTGGCTATTGCCACGCTCGCGGCACAGGTGATCATTGAGTTCATTATCATTCACTGGGTGGGACTGACGAACGGTCCGGCCGGGATCGTGCTGCCGGCGCCGGTGCTCTTCGGCTACAGCCTGGAGAGCGACACCGCGTTCTACTACCTGATCCTCGCCCTCTGCCTTGCGGCGGTCGTTTTCGCGCTCAATCTTTTCCGCACGCGGCCCGGCCGGGCCCTTATGGCCGTACGCGACCGCGACCTGGCGGCCGCGGTCGCCGGCATCAACCTTTTCCGCTATAAGCTGACGGCCTTTGCCCTTGCCTCTTTCTACGCGGGTATCTCGGGGGCCCTTTGGGGCGCATACATGCGGGTCATCAGTCCGGAACACTTTACGATTGCGGTTTCCATTCTCTACCTGGCGATGATCATCATCGGCGGCCTGGGCAGCGTAATGGGATCCATCTACGGGGCCTGCTTTATGACCCTGCTGCCGATCATCCTGCGCGAGGCGGCGGATGGCATCAGTCCTTTCTTCCCGCAAATCGGGAACACGATCCTGGCGCTGCAGGAGGCCGTCTTTGGCCTTATCATCATCATCTTCCTGATCTTTGAACCCGAGGGCCTGGCCAAGCTCTGGAAGAACGTTAAGGATTACTTTAAGCTCTGGCCTTTCTCTTACTAACTTAAGGACTCCCAAGGCGGGATGTATTGAGGGGGGATGCGCCTTCCTGTGCATAAGAACTGAAGGGACGGAATCCTAAATCTTCCCGATTGTGGTAAGGAGGTTGACCGTTATGAAGAGTCGGTGCTTTTCCCTCGCGGCTTTGCTCCTGGCCCTGGTTTTGGCCGTCTCCTTTGCCGGCTGCGGCGGGGGCGGCGGCAGTGAGACGCCCGGTGCCGGGAGCGGAGGTGATGCGCAAACCGTGAAGATCGGCGGGATCTTCGATCTCACCGGGGGTACCGGAGACGTCGGCGCGCCCTATGCCGAAGGTGCCAGGGCCTATGTTGATTACTACAACAACAAAGGCAGCGGCACGAAAGTCGTGCTGGAAGATATCGATTACGCTTACCAGATTAACCGTGCTAAAGAAGCCTATGACAAACTGGTAAAGTCAACCGGGGTCGCAGCCATCCTCGGATGGGGCACCGGCGACACCGAGGCGCTGAAGAGCTTTATCGCCCGCGACAAGATTCCCTACATCTCCGGCTCGTACTCGGAAGGGCTGGCGGACATCAACACCTGTCCTTACAACTTCCTGGTAGCCGCTACCTATTCCGACCAGGCGCGGGTCGCCCTGAAGTGGGCGAAGGAGAACTGGAAGGAAAGCCGGAAACCCCGCGTGGCCTTTGTCTTTAACGATACTCCGTTCGGGCGCTCGCCCGTAGAGGACGCTAAGAAGTTCGCCTCCGAACTCGGCTTCGAGGTTATCGGTGACGAGGTGATCGACCTCAAGGCCCTGGACGCTACCACCCAGATGCTGGGCCTGCAGAAGAAACAGGCGGACTTCGCCATTATCCAGGGTACATCCAACCTGACGGCGACCACCCTTAAGGACGCTAAGAAGCTCGGATTGAAAACACAGTTTATCGGGCTGAACTGGGCCGCCGATGAGAAGGTCATCCAGTTGGCGGGGCCCGCGGCCGAGGGATACATCGGGGTCATCCCCTTCGCCTTCCCCTACGACCAGGTACCGGGGATGGGCGAGGTAAAAGCCTACCTTGAGGCCAAGGGCAAGAAACTGGAGGACGTCAACCAGAAGTTCGTCCAGGGCTGGGTCTCGGCGAAGATCATGGTCGAGGCCATCAACCGTGCCGGGACGAACCCGACGGGCGAGTCGATCCGCGCCGCCCTGGAGACGCTGGATGGCTATGATACCGGCGGCCTGTGCGCACCCGTCACCTATACCGCAGAGAGCCACCGGGGTTCCGAGAAAGTGCGCCTGGCGCAGGTGAAAGACGGCAAGTTTGTCTACCTGACCGACTGGATCGGTTATAAGTAAAGGGGAAAACGGCGGCTGTCCAAGGGGTGCGCCTCCCGGCGCGCCCCACCGGCCGGCGGCCGGGTCCCCGGCCCGGATGAAGGGGTTGGGCCTTGATGCTTGTGCTTAATAACGTGGAAGTCATGTACGACCGGGTCGTTCTGGTCCTCAAGGGCATGTCGCTGACGGTACCAGACGGGAGGGTGGTTGCCCTGCTTGGGGCGAACGGGGCCGGTAAGACCTCGACGCTGAAGGCCATTTCCGGCCTCCTTAAGGCCGAGAACGGCGAGGTTACCGACGGGCAGATAGAATTCGACGGCA
>JASEER010000010.1 GCA_030019475.1 Thermoanaerobacterales bacterium
GCCGCGATGGGCGCGATATAACCGTACAGGCCACCCTGGAGCGGCGCCCGAGCAAATAACCGGGAAAAATTTATTCGGGGTCAGACACCGAAGTAAGTTTTTGGAGTCAGGCAGACATCCAAGCCCGGAGACTACACTCTCCGGGCTTTCTTTTTGGCGCAAATAGAAGTTCATACCTATGGTGGCGAAAACTGCAGCTAGGCGCCAGTCCCTCCTTTTGTTACAATGTCTGCGGATATCTGCAATTTTCGTCAAAAGAGGATGAGAAATGCGCTACTGGCGGCTAAGAGGTGTTACTGGTGTATTATTGATCATTTTGTTGTTAGTCAGTCAACCAACGTGGGGGGCCGCGTCCTCGGACCGGCTGGTGCTGGGGTACTATGCCGAGAACTATCCCGGCGATAGGCACGCCCTGTCCTCGATCTGGAACTACAGCCGCCATATGTGGGGGATCGCCACTTTCACTTACCTCCTTGAGAGGGACGGAAGCCTCACGGGCCAGGTACCGGTAACCGCCGTCCGCCAGGCGCGGCAAAACCACCTCCGTACCTTCCTTCTGATACACAACTACCGGCAGGGCTTCGATACCCGGGCCGCCCACAGCGTCTTGACCAATCAGTACAGGCGCTCGAAGCTCGTAAACAGTATTGTATGGCTTGTCCGCCATTACGGTTACACGGGCGTGAATATCGACCTGGAGGGGATTCCTGCGGGTGACCGGTGGGCCTTTAACGCCTTCCTGCGGGAGCTGGACAAAAAGATCAGCCCTTACGGGCTGCTGACCGTGTCCGTCCCGGCGAAGACCTGGGACGATCCCGGGAACGCCTGGTCCGGGGCCTACGACTACCAGACCATCGGCCGGACCGCCGACCTCGTAATGATAATGTCCTACGATGAACACTGGATAGGGGGCGCCCCGGGCCCTATCGCTTCCCTGCCCTGGGTGCGGAAGGTGGTGGACTATGCCGTCCGGACCATTCCCCGGGACCGGTTGTTACTGGGCATAGCAACCTACGGCTACGACTGGTCAAGCCGGGGGAGCCGGATCCTTTCCTGGAGGGAGGCCCGGGACCTCGTGGCGCGTTACGGGTGGCAGCGCGTGGTCTGGGACGACCATGCGGCCTGCCCCCGCCTGGTTTACTGGGACAGGAACGGCATACGGCATGAGGTCTGGTTCGAAAATGAATACAGCCTGCGTTTCAAGCTGGACCTGGTCCATGCCTACGGCCTGCGCGGCATCGCGGTCTGGCGCCTGGGGTTTGAGGACGCCCGTTTTTGGCAGGTTGTGGGGGAAAAGCTGTAAGACAATGGTGGCGGTACGGTAGGGGCCGGGGTTATAATGGAGAAAACCCTGCCTCCGGAGTGACCGATGAAGCGACTGATCCTCAGCTGCACCATTGCTCTTCTTTACCTGGCGATGCCGGCGGTTCCGGTACCGGCCCAAGCTGCTCCGGCGATAACCGGGGAAGCCGCCGTTCTGATGGACCTGGATACGGGGCAGGTCCTCTACACCAAAAACGCCGACCGCCGGATGTACCCCGCCAGCACTACGAAGATCCTGACGGCCCTGACCGCGCTGGAGCAGGGCCGGCTTGAAGACGTAGTAACGACGAGTGAACGGGCAAGTCTCACAGAGGGCTCATCCGTCTATTTGAAGATTGGGGAACGCCAGCGCCTGGAGGATCTTCTGTATGCACTAATGGTTAATTCGGGAAATGACTGCGCCGTGGCCATCGCGGAGCACATCGCCGGTTCGGAAGAACAGTTTGTGGACCTGATGAACGATTACGCGTCACGCTTAGGGGCAACACATTCCCACTTCGCCAATCCACATGGCCTCCACGACCCGCAGCACTATACCACCGCCCGCGACCTGGCCGTAATCGCCCGGGAAGCCATGAAGAACCCCACTTTTCGTGAGATCGTGGCCACCCGGACGTACACCCTTGATCGCCCCGACGATAAACGCCCGACCCTCCTGGTTAACCGAAACCGGCTTCTATGGACTTACGACGGCTGCCTGGGGGTCAAGACCGGTTATACCAGTGAAGCCAGCCAGTGCCTGGTGGCGGCGGCCGAGAGAAACGGCCAGCGGCTGCTGAGCGTGGTGCTCAAGAGCCAGGGCCCGGCGCTTTGGACCGATAGCGCTGCTCTGCTCGACTACGGCTTTATGAACTTCCCGCGGGTGATGCTTGTGCGCGCGGGCCAGGAGATAGGGGAGATTCCTGTGCCACGCGGCGCGGGGCCGCTTCGGGTGACGGCCGGCGGTGATTTTGCCTGGTGCCTGCCCGCGGGCAACCAGTCCGCCGTCAGCTGGGATGTCCGGGTCGCGCCGGACCTCGAGGCCCCTGTTGCCAGGGGGGAGCAGGTCGGAACCCTGGTGTTGCGCCTGAACGACCGGGATTTGGGGCACGTACCGCTCAAGGCCGCCAACGCGGTCGAAAAAAGGCGCCCCGCCCTCTGGATGTACGTTGTGCCGCCGGCGGTGCTCCTGGTGCTCCTGCCCGTCGTGCGAAGGGTCGTGCGCCGCCGACGCTCCGGGCTGCGTCTGCCGCGCCGTTAGACATCAACATCCCTGGCCCCAAATCCCAACGTAATCTCTACTTGCCGATTGTCAATTCAGTTAGCCGGTTAAAGGGTGCCTTCATTGCAGTTACGGAGGTGAAGGCAAGGTGTACCCACCGCTTCCCGAAGACCACAACGCTTTGGTCCTTCTCGTGCAGAGCCCGGGGGTGATCCATGCCTACTGGACTCTAAGCGGGGAGTTCTGGGTGGCGATAACGGCCCGGGGCGAATTCGCCTTGCGGCTCTATGAACTCTACGATGACCGCCCCGGGTTCCTTGGTTTCCACGAGGTCCGGCCCGGTTGCCGGACGGGCAACTGGTATTTCCGGCAACTGGATCCGAACGCCGTTTACCGCGGGGAGTTGGGGCGCATCGAGGGCGGGAAGTTCTTCCCCTATTTGACATCCCGGCCGGTTGAGACCCCGCCCGACGGCGTGGTTGAAACCCCGGACGGACCGCCGCCTCCCCCGGACGACGCCCCGCTCCCGGCGGCGGAGGGGCCGCCGCCCTGGTCGGGGAGCCTCCCCCGGGAGGGACGTTAATGGCGGACGGGTTTCTGGCCCTGGTCCTGCATGCCCACCTGCCCTACGTACGCCATCCGGAGCAGGAACGCTTCCTGGAGGAGCACTGGTACTACCAGGCCCTGACCGAGTGTTACCTGCCCCTGGCCCGGGTTTTGCAGGGGCTGCTGCGGGACGGGGTTGATTTTTGCCTGACGCTCTCTGTATCGCCGACGCTGATGGCGATGTTTGAGGACCCGCTGCTGCAGGGGCGCTACCGCCGCTACCTGGAACGGCTGCTGGGCCTGGCGGCGAAGGAGAAGGAGCGCCTGAAGGACGTGGAACCTTTTGCGGCCTTGCCTGGAATGTACGAAGCGCGTCTCCTGGATGCCCGGGCCCTGCTGGACGACTGCCGGGACAACCCGCTCGCGGCCTTCGTCCCGGCGCTGCAGGCCGGGCGGCTCGAACTGATCACGACGGCCGCTACCCACGGCTATCTCCCCCTGATCCGCACCAGGGAGGCCAGGCGCGCCCAGATTGCGATCGGGGTCCAGGAGTATGCCCGGCGCTTCGGCGGCCCGCCCCCGGGGTTCTGGCTTCCGGAGTGCGGATATCTGCCGGGGGTGGACGAACTGCTGCGGGAGCAGGGCGTCGGATACTTCTTTGCTGAAACCCACGGCGTTCTCTACGCGCGGCCTTTCCCCCGCCGCGGCGTGTATGCGCCTGTGGCGTGCCCCTCCGGGGTGGCGGTTTTCGGCCGCGACCCGGAGAGTTCACGGCAGGTTTGGGACCGCACGGTGGGCTACCCCGGGGATCCCTATTACCGCGAATACTACCGGGACATCGGGTATGAACTGGAATGGGAGTACCTGGAATCTCACCTCCCATCCGCCTTCACGCGGTGCGACACGGGCTTTAAATACTACCGGATCACCGGCGGCGTCCGGGAAAAGGAGCCTTACGACCCCGCGATGGCCGCGGCGCGGGCCGAGCGGGACGCCGCCCATTTCCTGGAGAGCCGCGAGTTGCAGGTCCAGTACCTGGGCCGGAACCTGGACCGCCCGCCGCTGATCGTCGCGCCGTACGACGCCGAGCTTTTCGGGCACTGGTGGTATGAGGGGCCGCAATGGTTGGATGCCTTATGCCGCCTCATCCACCGCCGGCAGGGAGCGATCCGCCTGACCACCCCCGGGCGCTACCTGCGGACATACCCCTCCGCCCAGACCGTCGAGCTGTCCCTCTCCAGCTGGGGGGCCGGAGGGTACAGCGAGGTCTGGCTCAACCCGGCCAACGACTGGATCTACCCCCGCCTGCACCGCATGGAGAAACGGATGAGGGCCCTGGCCGACCTGCACGGCGGCGCCGCCGGCTTTAACCGCCGCCTGCTGACCCAGGCGGCGCGGGAACTCCTCCTGGCCCAGAGCAGCGACTGGGCCTTCATCCTCAAGACGGGTACCGCCACCGATTATGCCAACCGGCGCCTGGCGGAGCACATCGGGCGCTTTGACTTCCTGGTCGGTGCGCTCGCCGGGGAGACGCCGCTCGACGAGGCCCGGCTGGCGGCCATCGAGGCACGCAACCCCCTTTTCCAGGAACTGGACTTCCGTCTTTACAGCCACCATTACCAGGCGCCCGCCGCGCGTTCGGCGGCCGGCGTCTCGCGGGTGCTGATGCTTTCCTGGGAATTCCCGCCCCGTACCGTGGGCGGTCTGGGCCGTCACGTATATGACCTGAGCCGGGCGTTGGCTCGGCTGGGGGTGACGATCCTGGTATTGACCGCCCCCGCCCCCGGGCTGCCGGAACGCGAGGAAGTGGAGGGGGTTCAGGTGTTGCGGCTGGCGCCCGGAGCGGTGGACTCGGAGGACTTCCTGACCTGGGTCGGCCAGCTGAACCGGGGGATGGTCGGCCTGGCGGGGAAAATTGCCCCGTGCGACCTGGTCCATGCCCACGACTGGCTGGTCGGAGAGGCGGGGGTCGCCATCAGCCGGCGCTGGGGCTGCCCCCTGATCGCGACCATTCACGCCACGGAGCACGGCCGGCACCGGGGGCTGCACAATGCCTTGCAACGCCATATCCACCAGCAGGAACAGCACCTGGCCGACCGTGCGCGGGTCGTCATCTGCTGCAGCCGCTTTATGGCCGGCGAGGTGAGCAAGCTCTTCGGGGTCCCCCGGGGCAAGGTGCGGGTGATTCCCAACGGAGTGGAACCTGAAAGTCTGCGGGTCGAGCCGCAAAAGCAGAAAAAGGCCGCCACCGGAAAGCGATCCATCCTCTTCATCGGCCGCCTGGTGCCGGAGAAGGGCGTCCAGGTCCTGATCGAGGCCCTGGCGCAACTGGCGCCCCGTTCTCCGGACCTGCTCCTGACGGTGGCCGGCAGGGGCCCCTGGGAGGTTGCCCTGCGGAACCAGGTGCAAAGCCTCGGCCTCGGGGAGCGTGTCGCTTTTCCGGGCTTTGTCGACGGAGAACACAAGAATCGCCTCTTCGCCGAGGCTGCCGTGGCCGTCTTTCCCAGCCTTTACGAACCCTTCGGTATCGTCGCCCTGGAGGCGATGGCCGCCGGGGTGCCGGTCATTGTGTCCGATACCGGGGGTCTGGCCGAGGTCGTCGAACACGGGGTGGATGGGTTCAAGGTCCCACCGGGCCGCGCCGACCTTTTGGCTTACTACCTGGAGGAGGTTATCCGCTCCCCGGCGTTGGGCAGCCAGCTGGCACGCTCCGCCTGGCAGAAGGTGATTACGATTTACGACTGGGATCGTATCGCCGAACAGACCAGAGAAGTCTACGCAGGATCTTTGGCGACGGGAGGGGAGAGCGATGGCGCGGCCGCTGGTGGTCGGTAACGGGCGCATCCTGGTCGCCTTTGACAACCTCTTGAACATGCGCGACTTTTACTACCCGTTTGTGGGCCAGTGGAACCATATCCAGGGAAGGCGCAACCGGCTCGGTGTCTGGACCGATAGCGGCTTCGCCTGGACCGAGAGCCCAGGGTGGGAACACCGCCTGCGCTACCGGGAGGGGGCCCTGGTCACCGAAGTCCACGCGACACATGCCGGACTGAAAGTCGCTCTCACTATCAACGATGCGGTCGATTACCACGAGAACGTTTATCTGAAACGGGTGACCGTGCGCAACCTGGATGACCGGGAGCGTGAGGTGCGCCTCTTCTTTACCCAGAACTTCTCCATTGACGAGACGCCCGTGGGTGACACGGCCCTCTTCGATCCCGTGCTCCACGTTGTCTACCACTACAAGAAAAACCGTTACCTCTTGGCCAATGCCATGGCCGGGCAGACCCGCTTCCATCAATATGCCACGGGGTTAAAGCGAGTGGGAGCGATCGAAGGCACTTTCCGGGACGCCGAGGACGGGACCCTGAGCGGCAACCCGATCGCCCAGGGTTCGGTCGACAGCGTCATCGGACTGCACCTGCGCCTCGGGCCGGGCAGGGCCGAAACGGCGTACTACTGGATCTGCTGCGGGCGCAACTACCAGGAAATCCGCCGGCTGAACGCCTACGTCCTCCGGCACGACCCCTGCACCCTGATCGAACAGACCGAGGCCTTCTGGCAGAGCTGGCTGGCACGCGCGGACGCGGATTGCCGGGGGCTCAGGCCCCGGCTGGTGGAGCTGTATAAGACGAGCCTGCTGCTGGTGCGGGCGCACCTTGATGATCATGGGGCGATTATTGCCGCGTGCGATTCCGATATCATGGGAGGGACCAACAAGGACCATTACTGCTACGTCTGGCCCAGGGACGGGGCCATGATCGCCTTGGCCCTGATCCGGGCGGGCTATGCCAAACTCACCCGTTCCTTTTTTGGCTTTTGCGCCAACGTTCTTACCGAGGGCGGCTACCTTCTTCATAAGTACAACCCGGACGGCACTCTCGGATCCAGCTGGCATCCCCTGATACGTGACGGGGTGGTGCAGTTGCCGATCCAGGAGGATGAGACCGCCCTGGTCCTGATCGCCCTTTACGCCTACTATGCAGCCGAACGGGACCTGGAGTTCATTTCGGATCTGCACCGTTCCTTTATCGTCCCGGCCGCCGACTTCATGGCCGGGTACATCGACGAGGAGCTTAACCTGCCGCAGGAAAGCTATGATCTGTGGGAGGAACGCCACGGCATTTTTACCTTCACGGCGGCTGCGGTCTACGGGGGCCTTTCGGCGGCCGCCGCCTTCGCCCGGCTGTTCGGGGACGGCATGCGCGCCGCCGGTTACGAGGCACGTGCGGAGCAGGTTAAACAGGGCATCCTGGAACGCCTCTGGTCACCGGAACTGAACCGTTTTGTCCGCGGCCTGGTGTTCGACCCCCGGGAAGGACGTTACGGCCCGGACCAAACACTGGAATCCAGCACGGCGGGGGTGTACCTGTTCGGCGTGCTGCCTCCCGATGACCCCAGGGTGGCGGCCACGATGCGCGCCATCGAGGACGGGTTGCTGGTCCAGACGGCGGTGAGCGGTATTGCCCGCTACACCGGCGATCGGTATTTCCAGCGATCCCAGGACGTTTATAACGTGCCCGGAAACCCCTGGTTCATCTGCACCCTCTGGCTGGCGCAGTGGTACATCGCCGTGGCGAAGGCCCCGGACGACCTTTTCCGCGCCCAGGGGCTGATCGAATGGGCGGCAGGGTTCGCGCTGGAAAGCGGAGTGCTCAGTGAACAGCTGGATCCCTTCAGCGGGGGCCCGCTCTCGGTGGCGCCCCTGGTCTGGTCGCACTCGACCTATATCCTGGCCCTTCAGGAACTGATGTCCAGGCAAGCCGCTTTCCGGCGGCGCGGGACAGGAATCTCGGAAGCGGCGGCGACCGTCCCGGCGGGGCGGCCGATAAATCCGGGTACCAGAGAGGGGTAGCTCAGGTGGACGAGCTTCTGCGCTTTATACGCATCTACGGCCACGATTTCCTGAACCACCTTCAGGTCATCTCCGGTTACGCTCAGCTACATAAAACGGAGCACATCCGGGAATACATCGGCCAGGTGACCGCCGAAATCCGTGCCGTCAGCCGGGTCACGCTCCTGTCGGCGCCGGAGGGGGCCGCAGGCTTGCTGTCCCTGAGGGAGTCCGCCGCCCGTTACGGGGTTCCTTTGGTGATCAACATCGAAGGCGACCTCCCTCCCACGACGGCTGCGGGAGCTTTGAGGCGGGCCCTGGCGTGCCTGGGGGACGTCTTCGCGCCCCTGGAGGGGACCGCCGCGCCGGCCGTCCTCACGGTGGCGGGCAGCGGTGAAACCGCCGTTGTCCTGGTGCTCCCGGCGGAAAGGGCGGTCCTGGGAACGGCGCTGGACCGTCCCCTCGAGGAGGCCGGCCGCCACCTGGCCGAGGCCGGGGGGCGTATCGAGACGCAGGACGGCGTCGGCGGGGTGACGATTCGTCTGGTGATACCCGCTGCGGGGCAGCCGCCGGGCGAGGCCGGGGCTGAAGCCGCATCGGCGAACGCTACGGGGGCTGGGAGGTAGAGGCCGGATGTTCTACGACTACGCCAAGGTATATGTGGCGGGAGGGGCCGGGGGCAACGGCTGCGTGGCCTTCCGGCGCGAGAAATACGTCCCCTTCGGGGGCCCCTCCGGAGGCGACGGCGGCCGCGGCGGCCATGTCATCTTCCGCGCCGACGAGGGGCTCAACACCCTCATTGACTTCCGTTACCGCAAGCACTTCCGTGCCGGCCGCGGCCGGCACGGGATGGGCAGCCGGATGACCGGGCGCCAGGGAGAGGACCTGGTGGTCAAGGTGCCGGTGGGAACGCTCGTGCGGCGGGAGGACAACGGCCAGGTCCTGGCCGACCTGACGGAGCATGGCCAGGAGGCGGTCATCGCCCGCGGCGGGCGCGGCGGGCGGGGTAACGTCCACTTCAAGAGCAGCACGCGCCAGGCCCCTTCCTTCGCCGAGAAGGGGGAGCCCGGCGAAGAGCTCACCGTCGTCGTGGAACTCAAACTCCTGGCCGATGTGGGGCTGGTAGGCTTCCCGAACGCGGGGAAGTCCACCATCCTCTCGCGGGTTTCGGCGGCGCGGCCGAAGATCGCCGACTACCCTTTCACCACGCTGGAGCCCCACCTGGGAGTGGTCCGCGTCGATGAAGGAGTAAGTTTCGTCCTGGCCGACGTCCCCGGGTTGATCGAGGGCGCTCATGCCGGCGCCGGCCTGGGGCATCGCTTCCTGCGGCATATCGAGCGCACGCGCGTTTTAATCCATGTCCTTGACACCGCGGGAAGCGAAGGCCGCGACCCGCTGGAGGATTTCCGGATCATCAACCGCGAGTTGCGGGAGTATAACCCCTGGCTGGCCGAAAGGCCGCAGTTGATCGCCGCGAACAAGATGGACCTCCCGGGGGCCGAGGAAAACCTGCTGCGGCTGGAGGACGCGCTGGGGGACATCTACGAGATATTTCCGGTATCCGCCGCCAGCGGTGAAGGGCTGGAGCGCCTTATGTTCCGGGCGGCGGCGCTGCTGGCGGCGATCCCGCGGGATGTCTCCACCGTCGTCACCGAGACAGGGGAAGCGCCGCCGGAAGACGAGGATGCTTTCAGCGTCTATGCTGAGGGGGACGGCAAGTTTGTCGTCCGCGGCCGGGGCGTTGAACGCCGGGTCGCCATGACCGACCTGGATAACCCGGAAGCCGTTCGTTACCTCCAGGAGGCGCTGCGGCGGATGGGAGTCGAAGACGCTTTGCGGAGCAAGGGCGTGAAGACAGGGGACACGGTCCATATCGGCGGTTTCGCCTTCGAGTACCGTGAAGATACTACCATTTGAAATTTACCTGTGCTATGATTGGTGGTAAAATCTGAGCACACGGGTGAAAAGGGTGGAAAACCGTTCCCAGCTTGGCGCCAGCCACCGCATTGTCATCAAAATCGGTTCCAGCTCGCTGGCCTATGCCACCGGGAAACTAAACCTGGGTGGCATTGATCTTTTGGTCCGGCAGATAGCCGACCTGCACAACGAAGGCCGGCAGGTCCTTTTGGTCACTTCGGGGGCCATCGGTGCCGGGGCCGGAAAGATGGGCCTGGGCCGGCGTCCGCGGAGCATCCCCGAAAAGCAGGCGGCCGCGGCCGTGGGCCAGGGACTGCTGATGCACGTCTACGAGAAGTTCTTTGCCGAATACGGCGTAACGGTCGGCCAGGTGCTGGTGGCCCGGGAGGACTTCGCCGACCGGAAGCGCTTCATTAATATGCGCAACACACTCTGCGCCCTGTTGCGTTTCGGCGTGCTGCCGGTGATCAACGAGAACGATACCGTGGCCGTCGACGAGATCAAAATGGGGGATAACGACTACCTGTCGGCCCTGGTGGCGGGACTGGTCAACGCCGATGTCCTGCTCCTCCTTTCGGATGTCGACGGGCTGTACACCGGCGACCCGGGGCGGGATCCCGCGGCCCGGCTGATCCCATCGGTGCGCGAAATAACCCCGGAGGTCGAGGCCCTGGGAGGCGGGAGCGGTTCGGACCTGGGCACGGGCGGTATGGCGACCAAGCTTGCCGCGGCCCGGATGGCGATGCAGTCCGGGGTGATCACCGTCATCGCCCGCGCGCACGCCCGGGAAGTCATCCGCCGTGTCCTCGGCGGGGAGGAAGTGGGTACCGTCTTCTGGCCCGCGGAGAACAAGCTCGAGGCGCGCAAGCGCTGGATCGCCTACGGGTCCGCCGTCGCCGGAAGCGTTAAGGTCGACGAGGGAGCGGCCCGGGCCTTAATCAAGCAGGGGAAGAGCCTCCTCCCGTCCGGGGTGATCGGGGTCGAAGGCCGCTTCGGCGTCGGGGACACGGTGAGCATCGTCGATCCCCAGGGGCGGGAAATAGCCCGCGGCATCGTCAATTTCACGGCCGCCGAGATTGAGAAGATCAAGGGCGTTAACACCGGGGACATCGCGGCCATCCTGGGCCCCCGCTCCTACGAGGAAGTCGTGCACAGGAACAACATGGTATTGGAAATAAGGTAGTAGGTAAAGGGTTTAGTGCCGGCATACTACGAAACGTGAGGTGTACAACGTGGACCGCCTCTGGGCCCCCTGGCGTTCGCACTACGTGACTGAAGCCGTCAGGTCTGATTCCGGCTGTATTTTCTGCCAGAAACTGGACGACACCGCGGACGAAGAGAACCTGGTCGTGGCCCGGACCGACCGCTGCTTCGTCCTTATGAATCTCTACCCCTACAACAACGGGCATCTGCTGGTCGCACCCCACCGGCACGTGGGGGAAATGGAGGCCATGGACGGGGACGAACTGCGGGAGTTGATGGAGGTCACCCGCTGGATGGTGCGCGTCCTGCGCCGGGCCATGAACCCCCACGGCTTCAACGTCGGGATCAACGTCGGCCGGGTGGCCGGCGCCGGCATCCCCGGCCACTTCCACATCCATATCGTCCCGCGCTGGGACGGGGACACCAACTTCATGCCGGTCCTGGGCGAGACCAAGGTCATCTCCGAGGGCCTGGAGCGCACCTACCGGAAGATCCGGCAGGCGATGCAGGACGAGGAGCAAGAGGCCCGCGGCGAACGGGACTAGGAGCGTACATCAAGGTATTAAGGAGGCGAGAGCATGACCGAAGAGGCGATCCGTGCGGCGGTTGTCGCAAAGGCCGCCCGCTGCCGCGAGGCGGCGCGCCGGCTGGCTTACCTGCCGACCGACGTCAAGGACCGGGCCCTGCTGGCAATGGCCGCGGCCCTTGAAGATCAGGCCCCGGCCATCCTGGAGGCGAACGCCCTTGACATGGAGGCCGGAAGGGCGAAGGGCCTTACCCAGGCGCTCCTCGACCGCCTGTTGTTGAACAAGGCGCGCATCCGGGACATGGCCGAAGGCCTGCGGGCCGTGGCCGCGCTGCCCGATCCGGTGGGCGAAGTGACCGGGATGTGGACGCGCCCGAACGGGCTGCAGGTCGGCCGGGTGCGCGTGCCGCTGGGCGTGGTGGGGATGATCTACGAGGCGCGGCCGAACGTTACCGTTGACGCCGCGGGCCTGTGCTTGAAGGCCGGCAATGCCTGCCTCCTGCGCGGCGGCTCGGAGGCCATCAATTCCAACCGCGCCATCGCCGGGGTCATCGCCCGCGCGGCGGTGGCGGCGGGGGTCCCTGAAGGGGCCATTGAGCTGGTGGAGGTCACCGACCGCGCGGCGGTCAATATCATGTTGCGGTTGAACGAGTACCTGGACGTCCTCATCCCCCGGGGCGGGGCGGGCTTGATCCAGGCCGTGGTACAGAACGCCACGGTGCCGGTCATCGAGACCGGCGTCGGGAACTGTCACGTCTTCGTCGACCGCGAGGCCGACCTGGCGATGGCGGAGAGGATCGTGGTCAACGCCAAGTGCCAGCGGCCGGGGGTCTGCAACGCCATGGAGACCCTCCTCGTCGACGAGCCGGTGGCGGCGGCTTTCCTGCCGGGCCTTTTACAGCGCTTGCGCGATTCCGGCGTAGAGGTGCGCGGCTGCCCGCGCACCAGGGAACTGGTCCCCTGGGTGACAGCGGCCACCGAGGAGGACTGGGCGACCGAGTTCCTCGATCTGATCCTGGCCGTGCGCGTCGTGGACGGCCTGGACCAGGCCATGGACCACATCTACCGTTACGGGACCAAACACTCCGAGGCCATCGTCACCGAGAACTACACCCGGGCGCGGCGCTTCCTGCAGGAGGTGGACGCGGCGGCGGTCTACGTCAACGCCTCGACGCGTTTCACCGACGGCTACCAGTTCGGGTTCGGGGCCGAGATCGGCATCTCCACCCAGAAGCTTCACGCCCGGGGACCGATGGGCCTCAAGGAACTGACCACGGTCAAATACATCATCTACGGCAACGGCCAGGTACGGCAATAAACGATCGTCAGACATCGGACGACCGGTGACCAACCTCCGTCAAGGCACGCCTCCTGATACCCGCACATATCCTGGAGAGGGAGAAGCAAGTGTTCATCGCCATCTTCTTCCAGGGGGCTGCGGGACGATGAAGGTGTTCCTTGACCCCGGTCACGGCGGGTCGGATCCCGGGGCTGCTGCGCGAGGCGCTGGCACGGGTCCGTCAGGAGGCCGACTCCGCCCTGCAGGGCGAGGCCCCTTGCATTTTGCCGGTCCGCGGATTATAATGGGGCAAACCCCGGCATAGGAAGGTTCAGATAGGTGAGGAAATTTGCGGTAATGGGCGGGACATTCGATCCCGTGCATTACGGCCACCTGGTTACCGCCGAGGGCGTGCGCTGGGAGTTCCGCCTTGAAAAGGTGGTCTTCGTACCGACGGGTCGCCCGCCGCATAAGTACGGCACCCGGATTTCCGCCCCGCATCACCGGATGGCCATGACCGTTGCCGCTACGGCCTCAAACCCGTACTTCACGGTTTCGGATGTCGAGATCAGGCGCGCCGGGCCGTCTTATACCTACGACACCATTTGCGAATTTCGCTGCGAGTACGCACCGGAGGAGATCTACTTCATTACCGGTGCGGACGCGATTCTGGAGATTCTGACCTGGCACCGGGTGGAGGAGCTGCTTCAGATCTGCCGGTTCATCGCGGCCACCCGCCCCGGGTATGACCTCGACAACCTGAAGGAGCGTTTGCGGCAGTTACCGCCGCGCCTCATCCACCGGATTACTCCGATCATCGTCCCGGCGCTGGCCATCTCTTCAACCGACATCCGCCGGCGGGTGCGAACCGGACGGCCCATCAAATACCTTTTGCCGGAGAACGTCGAGGAGTATATCTTCGCGAACCGGCTCTACAAGTGACGGCTGCATCAGGGCAATGCCTTTTGCAGATACTACTTAAAAAGGGAAACGAGGTGAAGAAGGTAGTGACCACCCTGTACGTGGGCAACCTCCCGTGGGCCACTACCGCCGAGGATCTGGAGCAGATCTTCGGACAATACGGCGAGGTGCTCTCGAGTCGGATTATCACCGACCGTCAAACCGGGCGCTCGCGGGGTTTTGGCTTTGTAGAGGTCAGGGACGAGGACGCGGAGACCATGGTTTCCGCCCTTAACGGCAGCGAACTGGGCGGGCGCATCCTGACGGTCAATGAGGCCAAGGCCCGGAACAACAGGCGCGTGTAACCCGGCCCCATAGGAGAGCAAAACCGGTTCCGGGGAGGAATGGCTTTGGCTGTTGGTCCCGAGGCGGTGCTTAAGGCCGCGGTGCGCGCGGCGCGGGACCGGAAGGGCTTCGATATTGTCGTCCTCGACATCGCCAGGTTAACCGTAATCAGCGACTATTTCGTGCTGGTGAGCGGCCGCTCCACGACCCATGTCCAGGCCCTGGCAGAACACATCCAGGAGACGCTGGAAAGGGAGACCGGGGTGCGTGCCCTACGCCGCGAGGGATACCGGGAAGGCCGCTGGGTGCTCCTCGACTACGGGGACGTCATTGTGCACATCTTTGTCGAGGAAGAGCGGGCGTTTTATAACCTGGAGCGGCTGTGGGGCGACGCCACACCGGTGGAACTGCCGGCGACCCTATAATAACGGTGAACTTGTGCTTAACGCCGGTTGTTGACATTTGTCCGGCCGTCCCTTATAATGGGGAAGTGTGATGGGGCTGTAGCGCAGTGGGAGCGCGCTACCTTGGCATGGTAGAGGTCGCGGGTTCGATCCCCGCCAGCTCCACCATCACTTTGACGTTTGAAGCCCTCCAGCCTTTTTGGTTGAGGGCTTTCTGATTATTTGCCGAGGGGAGAGCGGGGGAGTGGAGGAACGTTATCATTTCGCCGGAATAGAAAAGAAATGGCGCGCCCGGTGGGAGGCCGCCGACCTTTATAACGTCCCCGATTTTTCAGACCGCCCGAAGTTTTATTGCCTCGAGATGTTTCCCTACCCGTCCGGCAAGCTGCATATGGGACACGTGCGCAACTACGCCATCGGTGACGTGGTGGCCCGCTTCAAGACGATGCAGGGCTATGACGTCCTGCACCCCATGGGATGGGACGCCTTCGGCCTGCCGGCGGAGAACGCCGCTATCAAGCACGGCATCCATCCCGCGGACTGGACCTGGGACAACATCGCCAACATGCGCCGGCAGCTTAAGGAGATGGGCCTCAGCTACGACTGGCGGCGGGAGGCGGCCACCTGCCACCCGGGGTACTACCGCTGGAACCAGTGGCTCTTCCTCCAGTTCTACCGCCGGGGCTTGGCCTACAAGCGCAAGGCACCCGTCAACTGGTGCCCCGGCTGCGCCACCGTGCTGGCTAACGAGCAGGTGGTGGCCGGGGGCTGCGAACGCTGCAAGACCCCGGTCCAGCGGCGCGAGCTGGAGCAGTGGTTCTTCCGCATCACGGAATACACCGAGCGGCTGTTGAAGGACCTGCAGCGCCTGGATGGCTGGCCGGACAAGGTAAAGATAATGCAGGAAAACTGGATCGGGCGTAGCGAGGGCGCCGAGATCGACTTCCCGGTGGTGGGGAGCGACCGGCGGATAACCGTTTTCACCACCCGGCCGGACACCCTTTACGGCGTGACTTATATGGTCCTCGCCCCCGAGCACTCCCTTGTGGGGGAGCTGACCGATCCCGCCCGCCGGGCCGAGGTCGAGGCTTTCGTCCGCCGCGCCCGGGACCTGAGCGAGTTGGACCGCACCGCGGGCGAGCATGAAAAAGAGGGTCTACCCATCGGCGCCTACTGCGTCAACCCCCTGACCGGCGTCAAGGTGCCGATCCTGGTGGCCAACTACGTACTGCTTGAATACGGCACGGGCTGCGTGATGGGGGTGCCGGCCCATGACCAGCGGGACTGGGAGTTCGCCACCAAGTACGGCCTGGCGAAGAGGGTTGTCATCCAGCCCCCCGGGGAAACGCTCGACCCCTCGACCATGGACGCCGCCTACGCCGGCGAGGGGGTACTGGTGAACTCCGGACCCTTCGACGGGATGCCCAACACCCGCGCCATGGCCGCCATCACCCGCTACCTGGAAGAGCAGGGCCTGGGACGGCGAATGGTCAACTACCGCCTGCGCGACTGGCTGATCTCCCGCCAGCGGTACTGGGGAACACCGATCCCGGTCGTCTACTGCGATGCCTGTGGCGTCGTTCCCGTCCCCGAGGACCAGTTGCCGGTTCTCCTGCCCTACGAGGTGGCCTTCAAGCCGACCGGGCAATCCCCCCTGGCCGAGAGCGAGGAGTTCGTGCGCACCACCTGCCCCGGCTGCGGCGGGCCGGCGCGGCGGGAGACCGACACGATGGACACGTTCGTCGACTCCTCGTGGTACTACTACCGGTACACCAGCCCGCGGGACGAGCAGGCTCCCTGGTACGGGAAGGCGGTGGAGCGGTGGCTGCCCGTCGACCAGTATATCGGCGGCGTCGAGCATGCCATCCTGCACCTCCTGTATTCCCGATTCTTTACGAAGGTACTCAACGACATGGGCCTGGTGCCGGTGGATGAGCCCTTTACGAACCTCCTAACGCAGGGTATGGTCCTGAAGGACGGGGCCAAGATGTCCAAGTCCAAGGGCAACATCGTCAGCCCGGAGGACATCCTTGCCCGTTACGGCGCAGACACGACACGCCTGTTCATCCTCTTCGCCGCCCCGCCGGAACGCGACCTGGAGTGGTCGGACCAGGGGGTTGAGGGCTGCTACCGTTTCATACAGCGCGTCTGGCGGCTCGTGCTCCCGCTCACGGATACGGTCCGCAAGGCCCCCCGCGAGCCCCGTACGGGCCTGGTCGGCGTCAACCGCGCCCTTCGTCACCTGACCCACCGGACCATTGCTCGGGTCACCGAGGACGTAGAGACCCGTTTCAACTTCAACACCGCCATCAGCGCGATTATGGAGATGGTCAACGGCCTGTATCACTACCGCGAACGGGTGCCGGAATCCGACCGCGACCCGGCGGCGCTGCGTGAGGCCGTCGAGAGCCTGTTGCTCCTCCTGGCCCCCTTCGCCCCGTTTATCACGGAGGAACTCTGGGAGCGCTGCGGCCACACGGACAGTATCCACCGGCAGCCGTGGCCGGAGTTCGACCCCGGCCTCCTCGTAGAGGATACCGTAACCATCGTTGTTCAGATCAACGGCAAGGTGCGCGAGCGGCTGGTCGTCCCGGCCGACGCCACGGGGGAGCAGATGAGCGAACTGGCCCTGGCCCAGCCGCGGATCCAGTCCCTGATCGGGGACCGGAAGGTCGTCAAGGTTATTCCCGTTCCGCAAAAGCTGGTCAACATCGTGGTCCAATAACGCCGGCGGTCCACCGTCGCCAAAAGCGGCCCCCGAGGAGAAGGGGGGTCGCTTTTTTGCGCATTCAGGGTGAAGAATCATCGTGAAAAGGATAGTAATCCGGACTATGGTGAAGGCAGTTGCAGGAATACGCAAAATAACGCTCGAATTGGCCCATCATCACTACGTTGGGCCGTTTGACATCATTAGGGGGTATTGTTAGTTTGAGGGTAAGCAATGTGATCACAATCACAAGAGGCGGTTCTTTGAGGAGAGTGGATGGTATGCGCATCCTGGTGGCGGTTGACGGTTCGGAACAGGGTTATGCGGCCTTGCGCTATGGGGTCCGGCTGGCAAAAAGGGGTACCCCGGCCGTGTTGGACGTGTTGATTGTCGCCCTCCCCGTCCTTCAAGCGCAACACCTCGACGAGGAGGACGAGAGCGTGGGCCTGGAGTTGCCCCGGATCCGCCAGACGGTGGAAACGATCCTGGCCGCTGAGGGCGTGGAACCCCACATCCTTGAGAGGCGGAGCGTCGATCCCGCGGAAACGATCTGCCGTACGGCGCGTGACGGGGGTTTCGACGATGTCGTTATGGGACGCTGGGGCCGCTCGGCGGAAAGGGCCGCAGGCCGTTACCTGGGCAGCGTGGCGTACCAGGTCTTGCAGACCTGCCCCTGTCCGGTGACGGTGGTCTAAGGACCTGCCCCGGCCGCCTGTGCTGCCCGGCCAAGTGATTGTGCTCACAAGAGTAAACTTTAGGGGAGAGAAACTCGTGACAGGACCCGGATAAGCGGCCTGGCAGTCCCCCTCCGTGGAGACAATCAGGCCTGGAGGGGGATCGAATTCAATGCTTGACGGCGCAGCTATCCTGACATTGGCCCTGGTCACACTCGCCGTGATCGGACTGGGCGCCTCGGTAGACAGGGCGCAAGAAAGGAACGGCGACAAATAAGTACCGGAAGGGGCTGGATCACCATGCGGAAAGTTCTGGTTGGGCTTGACCGGTCGGAATACGCGCTGCGCGCCGCCACTCTCGCGGCGGAACTCGCCAGGGCGATTCCCGGCCTGGAGGTGACCGCGGTAATGGTGGTCCGGCCATTACCCGAGGGATTGTATCGCGAGGAGCAGGACCTGGCGGCAAACAGCGGCGGCTACGACGCGCAGCGCATCATCCGGCGGGCCAAGGAGATCTTCGCCGAGCACGGAGTTGAAGCCGCTTTTGACAGCATCAGCGGTAGCGACCCCGGGCTTGAACTCTGCCACTACGCCGCCGACAGGGGTTACGACCATATCATCGTCGGCAAGAAGGGACGCGCCTCCTCCGCCGGCAACGGCCTGGCCCTCGGCAGCGTCGCCTACAAAGTCCTGCACCTGGCTCCTTGCGCAGTAACGATTGTAAAGTAAGAAGACGGGAAGAAGCCTGCCCCCGGTCGAAGACGAGGGGCAAACATGGCGCGAAAGGAGTGAAAGCAGCATGACCGGATGGGATCCCAGAACCATACCCGGCAGTGATTCTCCAGTCAGCGACTCTTCCGCCGCCGGGGAACACGCGCAAATCACCGAGGTCCTCAACCTCAGCCGGGCGGCGAAATGTATGCTTCTGGTCGGGGGACAGGTCGCCACCCTGGCGGTCGTCACCGCCCGCCTGGGCCAGGAGGAAATCAGGGAGCGCCACACTGTGGCCCAAAACGTCGGGCGGCTCTTTCACGCCTGCCGCCAGGTCCGGATCGCCCTTCCGGAACTGGCCATGCGGACGGACGAACTGTTGCAGGCCTGCTGTGACGCCGTGGAAGGGATCGAGGAGAACACGTATTCGGCCACCCGGAAGGCCATGCTGCATACCGTCCATAGCGTCTCCCGTCGGGTGCGCGAGCTGGCCGAGACGGTATCCCAAACCTGTTCCGCTCTGACCCCGTCAACGGAGGCCAGGCGCAACACGGTGGCCGGCATAGTTGCGGCCACGGATTCTCTTGGGCGTGTCGCCGGCCGGATGGAGAAAACAATGGGGTTGGAATCCACCGGGCTCGCCAACCCTTGCTGATAGAGGGGCGGGCGGACAGCGGCGTGAGCCCCGCCGCACCGCCCGCCGTTCTACCGCTTTTTACTAAACCTACCACCCCTCATCTTGGGCCGACCCGCTTCCCGGCGGGTGGGCTCCTTTTTTGCCGCTACGCTTGACGGCGGCGCGCGCGCTCCTTATCATAGGTGACATGCAAACATTCTTTAATCCCACGCCGCGACAGTTGGAGATCATGGGTTTCCTGGCCGTCATGGGACCGGTGGATGAGGGGGACGTGGCCCTGGCCTTCCGCCTCACCCCCGAGGACCTGCGCCGGGTGCCGGCATCCTTCGCCGACAGCCCGGGTGATTTCGTGGCCCGCCTGGAGTTGAAGGCCTTGCTCTCGGCCGGATACGTTTTCCATGACGGGGTGCTCTGGGGCCTGACCAACGAGGGGCGGAAGATGTGGCTGCTCAAGGGTCGGGCGCGGCCGAAACCCTACGGCTATTAACTCTCTGTTCTTGACGGTGAGCAATAAGGAACCCCGTCGATGGACGGGGTTCTTTGTTTCAGGAGTGTTTGTTTTACCGGGCCGAGACCCTGGCCTCAGGCCTCATGCTTGCCGCCGCTATGGGCGACGATGCCCAGACCCTCGAAGGTGTACAGGATGCCGAAGCCGTACCATACGGTGTAGAGAAGGTAGAAGACGAGCAGGAACACGGTCAGGCCCATCACCGAATTCAAGGTGGAAACCTTAAGGCCGTAGAAGTTGTAGGTCGGCTCCAGGGCCTTCTCCATAATGGCCTTGGTGTAGAGGTACCGCGGCCCGGCGCCCCGAGCCGTGAGGTATGCTTTGTTGATCTGCTTCATCGAGTTGTACCAATAGTAGATGACCTCCCGGTCGTTGACGCCGGCGCCGTACTTGGCGGTGATGGTCTCCGGCTTGTTGTTGAAGACGGCGTCTGCGTCGGCCAGGCAGGCCTTGGCGATGTTCCCGAGGTCGCCGTCGACCTTGATGTTCAGGCCCTCGGCCTTTACGTCGGCCCCTGCGGACTGGTAGAGCTTCGCGGTGAGCTGCGCTTCCTCTTCGCTCTTTGTCTTCAGGGTTATCGACACCGGGTCACCGACCCACTTGTCGGCCTTCTCCATCTGCTCCGGGATGTAGTAGGTCGAGCCCTTCGCCAGGGAGTTGAAGAGGTCGTCTGAAACCTCCAGGCCGGACCGGCCGTTCCAGACCGGGCCGAGCACTCCGATCAGGACGAGGGCGAAGGTTGCGAGCAAGGTGATCCCAATCCAGAGCTTTCTTTTATCGTTCATTATGGCACCTCCTTCGCGGTTGCGCTGCTAATGGCCCACTTCGGCCGCCGGGTGGGTTTCAACGTATGCCTGATGAGCCGCCCGGAACTTGGGCAGGTTCTTGAAGAATTCGTACATTACCCAGACCGCGAACCCGCCGACCAGGGCAAAGAACAGGACGACACCTATCGTATCAAGGATCTTCCCGGTGGCGTCGGCCATCCGGATGTAGCCCAGGCTGGAGAGCTTCGCCGGCAGGGCGCAGGCGCGGTTGACGAAGCCGGCCAGGATGACGGTGGCGTAGAAGCCCTTGATCACGCTGCCCTTGACTACGCTGGTCACCATGGAGCCCATCTGGATACCGACGAGGGAGCCGAGAAGCAGGCCCATCGCCAGGGTGTAGAAGACGAACCCGTAGATCGCGTACTGGAAGATCGAGGCGTAGGCCGTGGTGAAGATGATTTGCAGGATGTCGGTGCCGACTGTGGTGAAGGTCGAGACGCCGAGGCCGTAGACGAACATCGGGAAGGTCAGGAAGCCGCCGCCGACGCCCATGATCGCCGCGACGAAGCCGACGACAAAACCGCAGACGATCACCGGGTAGATCGGGATGCGCCGACCGCCGGGAACGACGCCCTGGTCGAACTTGATAGTGGGCGGGACGTTCAACTTCTGCAAGGCCTGCGCGAAACCGGTGGTGGTGCTGACGTCAGCGCCGGTCTTGTCGGCGCTCTTCAGACGCAGGTAGTCGTACAGAGCGTAGACGCCCAAGAAGCCGAGCATCAGGACGTAGACCGAGTTGATGAAGGCGTCGCTCATGGCCGGGCTTGATTCGTAAATGGCCCGGTTAAGCTTGCCGCCGAACGTCACGCCGGTGAACGACCCGACCACGAACCAGAAGGCGAGGCCCACATTCACGTTGCCCAGCTTGCTGTGCAGGACGGTACCCATGATCGCCTTGGCGAAGATGTGGAACTGGTCGGTGCCTACGGCCATAATCCCCCTGACGCCGGCGCTCATCAGGGCCGGCGTCAGGATGAATCCGCCGCCGGCGCCGATGCAGCCGGTGATCAGGCCGGCGCAAAGGCCGATGAACAGGGACATGAGGAAGGCCGAGGTGTTTACGAACTGCGGCATGTAGGCCTTGGAACCACCGATCGCGTCGGGCAGGGCCGCAAAGCCCAGCTGCACTCCCAGGGCGATGATCAGCGGCGCCAGCGCGATGAGCAGCCATTTCCGTCGCCTGGTAAGGATAACCCTGCTGGTTTCGATTTCCCACTTTGCCTGGGCCATCTGGGCGGCCATCAGGAAGTCATATGTCTGACGGCTGCCGGAGGCCACTTTCCTGAAGATACTCACGTTCGCACCCCCTTGATGGAGTAAGAGCTGGTTAGTCAAACGCCTAACGTATGAGGCCGAGGAGTGTAGTGATGATTTTTCTCGCGCTCACCCCCTTTCAGGGTTGGTATTCGTGGCAATTGGCCAAACAAAAAGGCCGAAACATCTTGCGATGCTCCGGCCTATCGTTGTTCGATTCGGCGGAAAACCTAAAGTGACAAATTTCACATTCACAGTCGCCTCTTACCCCAGCCGACTGATAAAGGACCAACTGTGAACGGCTTCACTATGCTCTTGTTACCTTAAGGATAGTGACGTTACCGAATGAAGTCAAGAGCATTTTTCTCTACTTTGTTAGAATTTTGGATGTCAATATCTGAACAGCCGAAATTCCTAGACTGTCCGTTTTCCGACACTCCGGCAGGTATCGAGGCCCGTCGGCAACAGGATATGGCGAGGCGATGGCAGGTGAAACCGTGTCTTGAAAGGGACGGCCCCGGGGACAACACCGATTGGCACCGGACTTGCTAAAGAGTTAGTCAGGGAAGCCGGCCGCGAGGCCTTTCAAGAGGGGGCAAGACCATGTACGGCCTTACAAGTGAGAAGCTCGTTCGTGACCTGCAGGTCCCGATAGAAGAGTGCCTTAACATAGGAAAGGTTGTCAGTCTGGCCGCTGCGGCCCGAAGATCCAGGATAGGCCGCCCGTCCAAGGCGCGCGAAAGGGTCGCGAACGTGATGCAACCCATCCGCCTGAGCACCATTGAGGGTTCGGCCACGCTGGCCGAGGCGGTCCATGTGATGGTCAGGAATGCTGTCACGATCCTGCCGGTTTTTGAATACGGCCGGTTAACGGGGATTATCCATGCCGGCCGCGTTCTCGAGGAAGCGGCCAGGATTATGGGCGAGGTTGAGGACCAAGCGGTCAGCGGCCGTTAGAAAGGGGGGTGCCTCGTTGCGCCGGCCATTCTTTGGACATAGCTTGAGATTTCAGATCATCGCCCTTGTAACGTTGATTTCGATTGCGCCCCTGGTCCTTGTCTGCTATGACCTTCTTTTTGCCAGCAAGAGCGAGCGCATCCTGCTCAACGACAAGGAAGCGCGCCTTGTAAGTATCGTCAACTTCCTTCACCATCAGGTGGCCCAGGAAATCGAGGGACACCACCCAACCGGCGCCCGGGAGCGCGACAGGATGCTGCAGGAGGGATTCGAACGGGCGGCGGGTACCCTGGCCAAGGACTACCCCGGGGTTCGCCTGGGCCTTTACATGGTGGACAGCAACCAGATCTTCATCAAGGGTTTCCTGCACGAATACCGCGAGTTCACCCCCGCCGAACAGAAACAAAGAGAGGAGCGGGTCAAGCGCGAGGTCTTTGGCGGCATTCAAAAGGTTCTGGATACCCGGGAGGCGGTTTCGCGCGTCGGCCGCACGTGGGATGACCAGTTCCTGGAACGCCTGGTGCCGCTTGATATCGGCGGCAAGACGGTGGCCGTGCTGTGGGCCGAGGAGCGGATGCATCCCATTTTCGCCCAGTCGCAGAATTTCCGGGTTATCACCCGCTACGCCGTGCTGGCTACAATTCTCATTACCGCCACCGGCGCTCTTTTCATCATTATTAATTTGACGAACAGGCTGATGCAGATTAAGAACGGGGTCCTGCAACTGGAGAACGACATCCAGGCCTTCTTGCCGGATATGCCCGGCGAACTCGGACAGATCACGAGGGCCGTCAACAAGATGGCCCAGGGGCTTGCCGAGAAGGAAGCGTTGCTGGAGCAACTCCGCCGCTCCGACTGCCTTACCGCCTTAGGGAGGTTAGTTACCGGGATCGCCCACGAGCTTCGTAATCCCCTGGGCATCCTCAAAGCGACGGTCCAGGTGATGGAGGAGGACTATGCCGAGGACAAGGACATCCAGGATTTTGTGCGCCGGCTGAACCAGCAGATTGACCGGCAAAACTCCATTGTCAACGAACTTCTTGACTTCGGCCGGCCCAGCAAGGGTGCCATGGAACCTCAGAGCGTCAACACTCTGATCGAGAAGGTCCTGCGCTTTACCGCTCCTTTCCTGCGCCAGCGCAAGGTCGAGGTGGAACTCAGCCTGGATCCGGACCAACCGGCGATTAACGGAGATGCCGAAAAGCTGAAGCAGGTTTTCGTCAACGTCATCCTTAACGCCGTGCAGGCCATGCCCGACGGCGGCAGGTTGAGGATCGAAACGTCGCACAGCCGGGAATGGGTGAAGGCCGTCTTCGAGGATACGGGGCAAGGGGTGCCGCCCGACGTCCTGCCTCACATCTTCGAACCTTACGTCACCACCAGGGAACAGGAAGGCGGGCACGGGTTGGGCCTGGCCATTTCGCACCAGATCATAGGCGTCCACGGGGGACGCATGAAAGCCGAGAGTGAGGTCGGGAAAGGGACGAGAATCTTCATATACCTGCCAGCCAGGGGAGGCGACGCAGGCGATGCCGCCTAGGATACTGATTATCGACGATGAGGAAGAGATGTGCTGGGCCCTGGCCCGGGCCATGGGCAAGGAGGGGTACACTGTCACCACGGTCACCAATCCGCGCCAGGGGCTTGAAATGTTCAGGCGGGACGGGGCGGACACCGTGCTGCTGGACCTGGTGATGCCCGAAATGGACGGTCTGACCCTCCTGAGACATATCCGGACCATCGACCATAAGGTGCCGGTGATTATGATCACCGGACACGGTTCGCTGGAGAACGCTCTCGACCTGGTGACCGCCGGGGCTACGGGTTACGTTACCAAGCCCTTTAACGTCAAGGATATTCGGGAAATCGTAAGGCGCCTGTTGCAGGGCAAGGGGGGCAGCGGCTGTGTGGAAGCTGATTAGCCTTGGGATCATTGTATTATGCCTTGTGGTGACGGGGGCCGCGGTTTGCAGCGCCGCGCAGCCCCTCAGCCTGCAGACGGGAAACCCGGACGTCACCGCCGGCATCAGGTTCGAGGGGGCCCTCGTGCCTTTCTGGGGCGACATGCCCGACGGTTGCCAGGTCGTGGTGAAGGCGCGCGGTCCCGTCACCACGCACCCCGTACGGGCGAAGACGGGACTCGATCTTTCGCCGGCCGTCGTGGGCGGGCTGCCTTCCCTCTATCAGATCCTGAGTTCGGTCCCTTTGCAGGACATCGGTGAAGACATCAGGAGGGAGATCGGCATTGATCCGCATTACACGGCCCTCACAGTCGACAGCCGGGTCTTCAATGTCAATGAAACGGACGAAGCGGATGTGCCGGGCGGGCTGCGCGACCTGCGGAGCAGGCAGGCCGTCCGGCAGCTGGTGGCGGACGGCCTCTACGGTCACTTCGAGGGTGCCGTCGAGACCACCGAGAACGGCTTTTCCGGCATCCTGTATGTGCCGGCCGGCGGGCCCCTTAAGGACATTCAACTGACAGCCTACGCCATTAAGGACGGAAAGATAGTCGCCACCGCCGCCGGCAGCCTGGATATCCCGCAGCGGTATTTCACGCGGCCTTTCGGCGAAACCCCGGAAGAACGGATGATCTACCTGGGTATTCTCTTTCTGAGCTTTGTCACGCTCTCCCTTACGGCGCTGGAGTGGCTGCAAAAAGGCAGGACCAGCCCCGCGGCGCGGAAATGATCACTTCAACCCGTACTTCTGCATTTTGAATAGGAGGGTCGTGCGGGCAATACCCAGCTTCTTTGCCGCCCTGCTCCTGTTCCCGCCGCATTCGGCCAGGGCCCTGGCGATCAGTTCCGCCTCCATGTTCTTCAACGTGGACCCCTCGGGCAGGGATGCCGGTACCAGTTTGTTCCGCAGGAGCCCCCCGGCCGGGTGAAACTCGTGCGGCAAATGGTCGGGTCCGATCACCCCGTCGGTGCTTAAGATCACAGCCCGTTCCAGCACGTTTTGCAGTTCACGGACGTTCCCCGGCCAGTCGTAGGCCAGGAGCAGTTCCATCGCCTCTTCGGAGATGCGGCATCCCCGGTTCGCCGGGCAGAACTTCTCCAGGAAATGGGCGGCCAGGAGAGGGATATCCTCGCGGCGCTCCCGCAGGGGCGGGAGATGGATGCGGATGACGTTCAGACGGTAGAAGAGGTCTTCGCGGAACTTCCCCTCTTTGACCGCTTTCTCCAGGTCCTTGTTCGTCGCGGCGACGACCCGGATATTGACGTGCACGGGGGTGGCGCCGCCGAGGCGTTCAAAAGTATGTTCCTGGAGGACGCGCAGCAGCTTGGCCTGCATTGTCGGGGACATCTCCGCGATCTCGTCCAGAAAAATGGTGCCGTTGTCGGCAAGCTCAAAGCGCCCGATGCGGCTGGATGTGGCGCCTGTAAAGGCGCCCTTTTCGTGCCCGAAAAGCTCGCTTTCGAGGAGCTGCTCGGGTATCGCCGCGCAGTTGACCGTGACGAAGGGACCCGACGCCCGCTGGCTGAGGCGGTGGATGGCTACCGCCACCACCTCTTTCCCCGTGCCGCTTTCACCCGTTACCAGCACGGTGGCGTCGGTGGGGGCGACCCGGGTGATGAGGTCGCGGATCTTAACCATGGCCGGGGTCTCGCCGATGATTCCCTGGTGATCTTTCGTCAGCTCGGAGCGCAGGTAGCCCACTTCTTCCTTCAGGCGGTTCAGCTGCAACGCCCGCTGAACCGTGATCTTCAACTGGTGGAGGTCAAACGGCTTGGCCACGTAGCCTATGGCGCCGTTGGCCAGAGCCTCAATGGCCACCTCCAGGGTTCCGTGGCCGGTGATCATAATCACCGGCAGGTCGGGGTCGGTTTCCATGATCTTACGCAGCACTTCCAGCCCATCTATGTCGGGCATCTTGAGGTCCAGCAGGACCAGCGAGGCCCCTTCCTCGGCCAGGATCTCAAGGCCCCTCCGGCCTTTGGTGGCGGTAGTGACCAGGTACCCCTCCTGTCGCATGGCGCGTGAAAGGGCCCAGCACATTTCCTCTTCGTCGTCGATAATCAGTATCCGGGGAATCAAGCAGGAAACCTCCTCCTGGACGGCCAATGTACCTTAGTTCACAAAGAGGAAGGATCTAAAGATACCGGGAGCGGAAGATCGAAGCCCTTAAACTGCCGAAAACAAGCGCAATCACTACAAAATGTGAAAGCCGGCCCGTGCAAATCTTTCGCCGAGGGTATTGACATTAATATATCGCCTTGGTAGCTTTAAAGCAAGGTAAATTACCTTAAGCATTGGTGAAAGTATTCACCATCACTTAGTAATGACAACCCCGGGGTTAACGTGGTACACGGTGATCGTCTCCTGGAACTTGGGGTAGTGACGATCTTCGGCTCAGCTCTAGGAAGGTGAAAGTTGCCGACTTTAACAGAGAAGAGCACGGCCGTAATGAGCCCGCGAGCAAGGGAACGGACGGTGATTGTTGCAGTAAGGTAATGGAAGGTGAGCAGGTTTGCTGGGGGAGTTGACCAGGCGGGAAGAACAGGTGATTCTCTTCATCCGGCAGCTTGGTTGGGGCGAGGTAAAGATTAGAGTCGAAAACGGGCAACCCGTTCTTATCTATGAGGCCATCAGGACCGTACGGCTGGAAGAAGACACGCGGTCCGAGAAACCGCCCAAGGCGGCCCGATCTCGTACAAAACCTTAAGACAGGCCGAATCGAACAACGATAGGCCGGCATTCCCCGTTGGGGGTGCCGGCCTTTTTATATATACCCTTCATTTCAAGCTGAAGATATCTGACCGCGGTTCCTTCTCGCCCCGGGTTGCACCAAGCGCTGGGAGGGATGAACGACGTGCGCCAGAATGCCGAAAAGATGCTGGCCATCCTGCTGGAACACCCGGACGGCCCGCCGACGGCCGAGCAGGTCGAGGCCCGCTACGGGATCAAACGGCAAACCTATTACCACTGGAAGCGCAAGTTAACCAGGGCGGGCCTGGACCTCTTACGGAGGTCCTTGGAGCAGCAGGACCAGCAGGCCGAACTGATCCGCCAAAATGAACTCTTAAAGAAAAAAGTGGAGCGCCTGGAACAGATGAAACTGGGGTGGGAGCTTCGCTTCAAGTGGCTCTGGTGGCAGCTTGAGGCCTACAGGGGAACGGATTTCCAATCCTATCTCCGGACTCTCAAGAGACAATTGCCCCCGGTGACGGGCGGCGAAAGGGATACTGTTCAGCCTGGATTCAGCGTAGAAGACAGGGAGGTGAGCGTGTTGGAGGAAAAGAAGGTCCGGGACATTATGGTCGCCCAGCCGGACAGTTTCATTGTCGGTCCGGAACACACGATGCGCCACGTGGTGGCCAGCTTCGCGCGCTACGGGGGTGACGATTGCCTGGCCCTGGTCGTCAAGGAAGGCCAGGTAATCGGGCTGCTGACGGTGATGGATATCCTCCAGGCTATCCAGCCCCCCTACACCAGGTTCTTCAGCGGTCCCGAGGTCTATTGGGACGGCCTTTTCAGCCAGCGCGTGCGCAACGTCAGCCATCTGAAGGTCTGGGACTTTATGCGGCCCGTTGTCGCCGTCGGCCCCGACGATCCCCTGATGAAGGTGTCCAATATCCTGGCCAAGCACAAAACCGAGATCGTCCCGGTGATGGACGGCGACAAGCTGGTCGGCGTCGTCCGCGTCCAGGACATGTTCAGGACGATCGCCGAGGTGGTCTAAAGGGCGAACAGCCGAACGGCAGGGTCACACAGAGGGGGCCGCCTGTGAATGACGGCCCCCTTCTTTTATGTGCTGACTAACCGGCTAGCGTGTGGCCCGTGCCGCCCGCACCGCCCCGGAGGGCTCATGCTGCGCGGCGATTATCCGCCGGGAGAGGATGCTCAGGAGCAGACCGACGGCGACGGCCAGCGCGAGGACGACCAGAATGGCGGTGGCCGTATGCATATACCACCACAGGAGCAGGTAGCCGGTGCTGATCACGATGGACATCAGCATCAGGGGGAAGGCGATCTTAAAGAAGCTCATAAAGGTGATGGGCTGCCCGCGTTTCTCGGCCATCCCGATGACGACGACGTTGGCCGAAGCGCCGATGATCGTGCCGTTACCGCCCAGGCAGGCCCCCAGCGACAGCGACCACCACAGGAAGTTCAGGGACTCGATGGGGATGTTGCCGATCGCCCCCATGTCCTTGATCAGGGGAATCATGGTGGCCACAAACGGGATATTGTCCACGAAGGCCGAGGCGATGGCGGACACCCAGAGGATGATCATGCCGGTGGGCACGATGGCCCCGCCGGTGGCATCCATGACCCTCTCGGCCAGCATCTTGATGACACCGACCTCCTCCAGGCCGCCGACGATGACGAAGAGCCCGATGAAGAAGAAGATCACCGGCCACTCCACCTGCTGCAGGGGATGCTCCGGTTCCGCCCGGGTGACCAGGAGCAGGAGGCTGGCGCCGGCCAGGGCGATAACGCTGGATTCCATGTGCAGGTACTGGTGCATGAGGAAACCGGCGATGACCAGGCCGATGACGACCAGGCACTTCTTGAGCAGGGGGATATTCCTCAGCTCGGCGCGCTCATCGAAGTCGAAGATGCGCAGCCGCACGTCCTCGCTCACCCGGAGCTTCTTACGGTAAAGAAGCTGCATGATGAAGATGGTCGTGACGTGGACGAGGATGATGACGGACGTCAGGTTGATAACGAAGTCCAGGAACCCGAGGTGGGTGGCGCTGCCGATCATGATGTTCGGCGGGTCGCCAATCAGGGTGGCGGTGCCCCCGATATTGGAAGAGAGGATTTCGGCGATCAAAAAGGGTATGGGGCTTAGCTCCAGCTTACGGGCGATGGCGAAGGTAACGGGCACCACCAGCAGCACGGTCGTAACGTTGTCCAGGAAGGCCGACAGGATGGCGGTCACGCCGGCGAGAGAGGCGAGAATGGCCAGGGGCTGGCCCTTGGCCAGCTTGGCGGCCTTGATGGCCAGGAACTCGAAGACGCCGGTCTCGCGGGTGATGCCGACAATAATCATCATGCCGACCAACAGGCCGATCGTGTTCCAGTCAACCGCTTCCACGGCGGTTTCCGGCGTCAGGATGCCGGCGATGACCAGCACCGAGGCGCCGCAGAAGGCGGCCACGGCACGGTGGATCTTCTCCGAGACGATGATGGCATAGGTTATCAGGAAGATGGCCGTAGCCACAAATACCTGGGTGGATTCTGTCATTTTTTCATCTCCCTCATCTGGATACCCTATGGGGGATCAAGTCCTAATAATATCACAGCCTGCGTTCATCCACAACGGTCACCTTGCGCGTCCACGGTTAGAGAACGGCGTCGGCGACGGCCTTGAAGACCTCGTTCATGCGCACCATGCCAACGATGACCCCGTTTTCCATCACGGGGACCGACCCGATGTTGGCGGTCAGCATCAGGTGAATCGCCTTGAGAAGCGGGGCGTCAGCATCGACCGTGATCAGTTCCAGGGGACGCATGACTTCGGACGCCGGCTTCTGGGCTTCGGCCCGGCTGCGCTGCTCAAAGAACCCCTCCCACGGCACGTCGGGGACGTCGACCTCCCAGGGGAGTCCCCGGGGGAGCTTGTCGGCGTCGAGCAGCTGCGGTTCCACCGCCCTGATCAGGTCGCGGTAGGTGAGCAGCCCGACCAGGCGCCGCTGTCCGTCAAGGACCAGCACCGACCGGTGCCCCGTGTACTCCCCGGTCGGCAATTGCTTAAAGGAAGAGGCGACGGCGGCGACGGCCTCCCTAACGGTTGCATTCTGGGGAACGGTGGCGTACTCCTCGATAGGGATCATAAGGTCGCGAACCTTCTTTTCCTTCGGCACATGAAACCCTCCCCGTTCTGGCGGTACGCTTCCGGGCTGACCACCCGGGTTTGCCAGCCAGACGCGCCACCGGCGCACCTGGCCCGGTCGTACAGATTATTCACGTGGGGCTTACTTAAGCAGGGCGGGCATCCCCATCAGCGGCCAGATCACGAGGATCATAATGGCCAGGATACCCAGCGTAAGGACGGACGGGATGAGCCCGTAGGTGAAGAACTCCCCGGTCGTGAACTGCTTGGACTGGTAGGCGATGGCGTTGGGCGCCGCGCCGATCAGCAGTATATAAGGTACGGATGCCATCGAGGTGGCCGCGAAAAGGATCATCTCCGGGTTGATCCCCAGGTACTTGCTTACCACCAGCGCGATGGGCAGGGTGATGGCGATGGCGGCCACGTTCATAATGAAGTTCGTCAGCATCATCACCAGGAACGAGATAGCCAGGACGAACACCAGCCAGTGGGAGTTCACGAACAGGCTCAGGAAGTTCACGGCCATCCACTCGGCGGCGCCCGTCTTCCAGAGGCAGAACCCGATGCTCATCGCGCCCGCGAAGAGGAGGATGATGTTCCAGGAGATCTTGTGTTCCAAATCCTTCACGTCAAAGAAGCGGAAGAGGAAGAACACCAGTCCGCCGAGGAGAAGGAGGACACTGCGGTTGATACCCGACAGGGCGGGGACAAATTGCTGCACGACCAGCAGGCCCAGGACGATGGCGGTCACGACTGCGACAAAGATCTCCTGCCTGGTGATGGGCCCCATCTGCGCGGCCATGGCCTTAACCTTCTCCCGCACGCCCTCGATACGCGTCTTCTCCGGCCGGAAGAGGAGAATGCAGAGGAGCCATACCATCACGACGAGAACGATACCCAGGGGGAACATATACTTGGAGAACGCCAGGAAGGTCACCGTCTCCCCGGTGAATTCCTGGTACATCCCGACCGCGGCCGGGTTGCGCGCGCCGCCCATCATAGTCATCATGCTGCCGGCGCCGGCCGCCCAGGCCATCCCGATGAAGAGGCCCTTGCCGAAGCGGGTCGGCCTCTCGTCGCTGCCGTAAAGGCTCAGGATGACCATCAGGATGGGGAACATGGCCGCGGCGACGGCGGTGTGGGCCATCGCCCAGGTCATGACCATCGTGATGGCGAAAACACCGAACATTATAACGCGGGTGTCCTCGCCGGCCACCTGGATCATCCTGAAGGCCATACGCTGGGTCAGTCCGGACTTGGAGAAGGCCAGCCCGACGAAGAGCGCGCCCAGGATGAAGAGCACCGAGGGGTCCATAAAATCGTGGAAGGCGTCAGCGGCCGGGCGGATTCCCCACAGCCCCTGGAACACGCCGATGGCAATGGCCGTAACGCCGATCGGTACAACCTCGAAAACCCACCAGATGCCGGCCATCAGGAACAGGCCGATGGCGCGCTGGCCCTGCTGGGTGAGGGCGAATTCCTTTCCGCCCGGATCGACCGCCGGGGCGAAGGGAGGCAGGAAGTAGAAGAGGAAAAAGGCTCCCAGTCCCAGGGCGATGAAAAAGATCCGGCGCCAGTCAATTGTAGTGCTCGGTGCCGTCATCTCCTTCACGCCGGCCAACCTTTTCTGTTCAACCGCAGTAGCATTGCTCGCCAAGGTAATCACCTCTCTCATTAGTTAGACGGGATTGCCGGCCGCCGGGGCGGGGTCGCTCACGCGGGGCCGAAGGTGCGTTTAATGACAATTTCTTTGCGAACGCTATTGCGTCTGTAAGCCTGCTGTGCTATACTACCGGTAACGGCCGTGGTGACAATTTAATCGCACTCCAGCACTTTGCTATAACGCGCCTTATCACAAGGGATCAGTCCGGTACGACAGGCGCTTGGCGAGTTCGTCCTGAAGGCTTCCGCCGCGATGAGTGGGGCTCACGGCGGTGGAACGTCTTCGAGGTTTGAATGCCACCTCTGCCTTTGGATCACCTCCTCGGCCGGTAACCTGTGCCGGGGTTTCCGTGTTGCCGGTTGCGGTAAAGTTTGTGCTCAAAACCTTTGTGCGCAAAACTCCGGCCATACTTAAGTGACATTTATAGCAAGATGGATGCCAGCTATTCTCGGCGATGGGTGTTTTTATTGTTGACACCCGGCGCGGCGCGGTAAAGACCCGCTTTGAATTTGACAGAGCGCTTGGCTGCGGCCGCTTTGAGTGACGGCGTACTGACAGTTACCCGGTATAGTGATTAAAGTTCGACACTTAAAACCTGTTTGTTGGCAGGCTGTGGCGTCCAACAGTACAAGTATTGTGATGACAACCTTTGTGAAATTTAGTACTTTTGGTTGGCTAAAATGTACCACACACCTCCAATGCCGTCAATATAAATCTGTGGTTTGGCGTAAAAAAACGGCCCTGCGGGATACGACCGGCAGGCCGTTTTTGTCCCTACACTCCGTGTCAAAGCCCGGATTTCGGGCGCCGACATTGACATTTGAAGCCCCCTCCGGTATCATAAAATATGTGCCAGGCCGCTGTGTGCCGGGCCGTGCTGGCGTAGCTCAGCCGGTAGAGCAGCGCACTCGTAATGCGCAGGTCGTCGGTTCAAGTCCGACCGCCAGCTCCAGTGAAATCAAGGCCTCCGGGAAATGTCCGGAGGCTTTTTCGTTTGGTTGCGGCCCACGTCACTTTGGATGCCGTTAAGGGGTTATTAAGTAAAGGCACGATCAAACCGGGGGAGGGGAATCGCATTGCGTAGCGGATGCCCTAAAGGATTGAAGGCGTTCCTGGCCATCGCCCTGGCCGGGAGCCTGGTACTCGCCGGTTGCGGCCAAGTGCCTGGGGCGGGGGCCTTGATTACCACGCCCCGGGTTGAGGGGCCGGTTCAACCGCAACCCGGGGCGGCCGTGTACACGCCCGAGGAACTGGCGAACATCGTCCAACCTTTTCTGCCCGAAGGGGCACGGCTGGAGAAGCCCTCCGATATGGACGGCGACCAGCGACTGGATCTACCCGCCGTGCAGGCGGCAGACCTGACCGGGGACGGGCAACCGGAGATCATTGCCGGTTACCGCCCGGGTGCGCCGACCAGTGAGGACGGACCGCAGCCGTCGGCGGGCTCGGTCGGGGCGCTGGTGCTGCGGGCCGACGGTGAGAAGTGGGAGAAGGTCTGGCAGCGGGAGGGCTTCGGTTACGTCCTGGGCCGGCTGCAGGCCATTGATATCACGGGGGACGGCTGCAACGAGTTGCTGGTCGGTGGCGTGATCGGCATTTCGGCGGGCGCCGGCCTCGAGATCCTGTCGTGGGACGGCCGGGGTCTGAAGACCATTGCACGCACCGGGTACCACCGCCTGGACATCGAGGATATGCCGGGGATCTACGGCCGGGACGGGAAGCCGGAGCTGGCTACGTGGTCAAAGGACACCGGCCCGGCGATGATGGTCGAGGTCCGGCGTTGGGACGGGCAGAAACTGGTGCCGGCCGGGGATGTCTACGGGACATACTTCCCGAAGGTGGTCACGTACTATCAAGAGTGGGTCAAGAAGATGCCTGAGGCCGCCTTCCTGTGGTACTACTTGGCCGACGCCCGGGTGAAGGCCGGGGATCCGCAAGGTGCGCTGGAGGCGGTGGATAAGGGCCTGGCCGTGCTTGCGGAATCGGGATACCCGGAGCGCGAGCGCTTCCTGCTCGTCCGGGGGCGGGCGCTGGCCGGCCTGGGACGCCACCGGGACGCCGTTACCGTTTACACCGGTCTCATCGGCCGGTGGGATGGTACGCCGGGCCGCCTGGACCAGGGCGGCCTGGCTCCCGTGCGGCGGATGGCGGCCAAAGCCTACTACGGCCGGGGCGAGGCCTACCTGGCGCTGGGTGATGAGGCCCGGGCGCGCGCCGACTGGGAGCGGGCGCGGGAGCTGGACAAGGACTGGGATAAGCCGGCACGCGCCCTGACGCGCCTGGACCTGGTTGCCTCGGAGCGGCTGATCGGCGACTGGGTGGCACGGAACCTGCCGGGGGGCGGCGGCGACATCGCCGGACGGCTGGCGGCCTGGGCGAAGGCGCAGACCCTGCCCGGCGGCGAAAGGCTGATTGTCCGGGGAGTGACGCCGGAGAACAACTACCCCGGCAAGGGCACCCCTCGGATACTCCTGGTGGACTGGGCGGTATCGAAGGAGCCGACGGCGCCCATGCAGGCGCATGGGGTGTACTGGTCCTGGAACGGCACGCTGCCCTCGCAGGTTGTCTTCTACAGCGTCGACGCCGGCGCGCTCGGGCACGGGCTGGACCAGAGCCGCGCGGTGATGCAGGCGCGGCAGGAGGGGACGAAGGTGGCTGCGTTCTACGACACGGCCTACGGCGGCAGCGGCAGCCCGGTGCCCGTCCTATACCTCTGGAGCCTGCAAAAGGACGGCTGGCGGATCCTCTGGCGTTCCGACGCCGCCTCCGAATGGCGGAGTTTTCACGGTAAGATACGGTTCACCGGTCCCGGTCTGGAGAAGTTCACCCTGGAAAGCGACTCCTGGTACGTGGGTGACGGCAAGGACCAGATCTTCCACGAGGCCAACCCCGGGCCCCACCGGCAGTACCTGGACACCTGGGAACTGAAGGGTGACGGCTATGAGTTGAAGGAGACACGGACCCTTCCTTCGTAAGTTTGGGGTCAAGCACTTAACTTAAAAACTATACTCAAAGGTCTAAACATAAGCCCCGGGGGACACAGGGCGCCCCCGTGGCTTTTCTTTTGGAGCGATGGCACGGTTCTTGCTAAAAAGGTTATGGTGACAACCATAGCCGACGAAGGGGTTTTGACATTGCCGGAGAAACAGTCGACGCAAACCCAAAGAGTTAAGCACAAAAGCAGGGTGGGAACCGTCGGGCGCCTGCGCTGGGCGCCGGCCCTTTTACTCGGGGGGGTTCTCCTCTGGCCCGCGGCCTGGGCGGCGGGGGCGGTCCTTTTCGAGGGGACGCGGACCTGGACGCAGGCCTACGCTCCCGTTGCGGGCAGCGTGGGGTGGTCCTCCCTGGCCGCGGCGCTGCCCATTGTTATCATCTTCGTCTTCCTGGCGGGGTTGCGCCGGCCCGCGCTGACCTCGGCCCTGCTCGGCCTCCTGGCGACCGGCGCGCTGGCCGTTTTGGTCTGGGGCATGCCCGCCCGCCTGGCCGTCAACAGCGCCCTCTTTGGGATGCTGATGGCCGTCTTTCCCATCCTCTGGACGCTGCTGAACGCCGTGTGGATCTTTAACATGCTGGTCGACAGCGGGTACTTCGACGTCCTGAAACGCTCCCTCTACCGCGTGACCCGCGACCGCCGCCTACAGACGCTGTTGATCGGTTTCGGCTTCACCACCCTGCTCGAGGCCATCGCCGCCTTCGGCGCACCGATCGCCATCGTCGCCGGGATGCTGGTCGGTTTCGGGTTTCCTCCGATGCTGGCCGCGGTAATCACGCTCCTTAGCGATACAACCATCGCCTCCTGGGGCACGCAGGGCATGCCGGTGATGGTCCTGAATTCGGTGACCGACCTGGATATCGGTTCCCTGGCGGCCGTCATCGGCCTGCAGACGCCGGTGGCCACCGCCCTCTTCCCGCCGGTCGTCGTCCTGCTGGTGGCGGGTTGGAAGGGGCTCCGGGAGGTATGGCCGGCGGCGGGAGCCATGGGCTTGGCCTACCTGGGGGTCGCCGTGGTCACCGCCTTCTACACCGGGCCGTACATCGTCGGCATCGCCGCCTCCCTGGCGGCCATCGCCACCCTGCTGGCGATCCTGCGCTTCTGGTCACCCCGCACGACCTGGCTTCTGGACGGGGACGGCGAGGATGAGAAGGGCGGGGCGCCGGACGGCGAGGACCTGAATCCGGTCACGGTACTGCGCGCCTGGTCGCCCTACCTCCTGCTGGTCCTGGTGGTCGGCCTGGTGAACAGCACCACGTTGAAGATCTGGCTGGCGCGCCTCTGGACGGTGAGCATCCCCTGGCCGGGCCTGCACAACGCCGTCATGAAAACGGCTCCCGTGACCGCCGGCCCGGAACCCTACGCCGCGGTGTACAGCCAGCCGGTGCTGGCCGTAGGGGGTACCCTGGTCCTGGCCGCCGGCATCCTGGCGGCGCTGACTCTGGGGGTCAGGCCCTCGCGGGCCGCCGTCATCTACGCCTTAACGCTGCGGCAGTTGCTCAAGCCGGGCGGCACGATCGTAATGATCCTGGGCATCGCCTATCTGATGAACTACTCCGGCATGACCTACACCATCGGCCTGGCGTTCGCCTCCACCGGATTCTGGTTTCCGATGGCGACGGTGCTCCTGGGGATGGTCGGCTGCACCCTGGCGGGAAGCGTGGCCGCATCCAACGCCCTCTTCGGCAACCTCGCCGTCGTCGGCGGGCAGCAGCTCGGACTTGATCCCACCTTCGCCGCCGCCACCCTCAGCTCCGGGGGCACGATGGGCAAGGCGGTGGCCTTCCAGGACATTGTTATCGCCACCGCGGCCTTGAAACTGCACAACAAGGAAGGGGAACTCATCCGGCGCGTCTTCTGGATCAGCGTTTTCTTCGCCGTCTTCCTTGGCGCCCTGGCCATGGCTCAGCAGCACTGGCTGCCGGCATTGATCCGGTAATGGAGACGCCCGCGTCCGCCGGCCCGCCCGGCTGATGCAGAAATGCATCAGCCGGGCGGGCCTCTTTGTGCGCGGTCCCCCGCTCAACCGCGACGGACCGGGGCACCCCGGTACCCCGATGCCATTTTCTATCACCCCTGCCGGAAAACAGAAGGCCCCTGTGCCAGGAGATGTGTCGCGTAATATCGAAACAAGATATAAAACCGTATCGGCAGGAGGGGGACGGATGCTCCGTTTCTTCAACGACGACCAGTTTATCGCCCTTATGGACATCCTCAGCCAGGCGGTGATCCTGGTAAACGACGAAGCGGTCGTAGTCGGTATCAACCGGGCCGCGGCCGACCTCTTCAGGCTCGATAAGAACGCCGTGATCGGGCAGCCGGTCGCCGGCCTGGGCATCAGCTCGCCGCTGCCCCGCGTCTTGCGCGAGCGGGTCCGCCTGGAGATGCGCCGGGAGCATCACGGGGAAAAGGTGCTGATCGCCAACCACCTGCCGCTGTTTAAGGAGAACGTCCTGGTGGGGGCGGTCAGTTCTTACGCCGATGTCACCACCGAGGACCAGCTGGAGCAGAGGCTGATTCGCCTGAAGGGTGCGGGGCGCGTCCTTGACGCCATCATGGAGAACTCCTACGACGGCATCTGGGTGATGAACGGCCGGGGCGAGGTCCTGATGGTCAGCAAGTCTTGGGAGAGGTTCAGCGGGATCAGCCGCGAGGAGATGATCGGCAAGTCGGTCTTCGACATCGTCAAGCAAGGCTATCAGACCGATTCCCCCGCTATCCACGCCATCCGGGAGCGCCGCCCGGCCACGATCATGTACCAGACCCGGACGGGGAAGCGCGCCCTGGCCACCTCGGTTCCGGTCTTTGACGAGCACGGCAATATCTGGCGTATTATTTCCAACATTCGTGACGTTACGGAGATGGAGGAGTTGCGGGAGAAGCTCGAAGAGGCCGAGACCACGGCCCGGCGCAGCGAGGAGGAACTCCGCCTCCTGCGGAAGGCCGTGCTCGACATCGGGGAGATGGTCGTGCAGAGCAAGGCCATGCACGAGTTGACCGAACTGGTGGCGCAGATCGCCCGGGCCGACGCCTCGGTCCTGCTCCTCGGGGAGTCGGGCGTGGGGAAGGGCGTCGTCGCCAACCTGATCCACAAGCTCAGCCCGCGCTGCGAGGGCCCTTTCTTGAAGATCAACTGCGGGGCCATTCCCGAACACCTCATTGAATCGGAACTCTTCGGCTACGAAGAGGGCTCCTTCACCGGCGCCCGGAAGAAGGGCAAGCTCGGGATGTTCGAGCTGGCCAACAAGGGCACCCTGTTCCTGGACGAGATCGGGGAGATCCCGCTGGCGCTTCAGCCCAAACTCCTTCAGGCCCTGGAGGACCGCCGGATTATGCGCGTCGGCGGGACGAAGCCGGTGGAGCTGGACGTGCGGGTCATCGCCGCCACCAACCGGGACCTGAAGGAGATGGTCGACCGGGACCTCTTCCGGGCCGACCTCTATTACCGCTTAAACGTCATCCCGGTGACCATCCCGCCTTTGCGGGAACGGCCCGAGGACATCACCCCCCTGGGGCAGTACTTCCTGCGCTACTTCAATGAGAAATACGGCCTGGAGAAGAGGCTTTCGCCGGGAGCGATCAGCGCCCTCAACCGCTACCACTGGCCCGGCAACGTGCGGGAACTGAAGCACGTCATCGAGCGGACGGTGGTGACCACGGCCGGCAACACTATCCACGTAAGGCAGCTGCCCCCGGCCGTTCGCGGGGAGAGCGGCGGGAACAGGCCGCCGGGCCTGCCGTCCCTGAAACAGGCCCGCGAGGAACTGGAGAAAAGGCTCATCACCGAAGCCCTGGCGCGGTACGGGAGCACTCATAAGGCGGCGGCGGCCCTTGGCGTTGCCCAGCCGACCATTGTACGTAAGGCGCAAAAATATAAGATCCGCCCTGGTGATGCAAAATTGCATCATTGATACAAGCAAGTATCACTTTGTCCGATCTGATATCGTTGGGGATGCTCATTCGACCGCTGGACCACACAGAAAATCCGTTTGCAATAGTGGCCCGCAAGTTGGCACGTAAATTGCTAAACGAATGGGGTAGGAGCGTGCACGCCTGATCACCACCTTATTGTGGAAAGGAGACAGTTTGGCGCATGGCAATTATTCTGCCGGAGAAACCCATCTTCGTCATCGGCGCGGAGCGGTCCGGAACCACCCTGCTGATGGCCATGCTTGGCTGCCACCCCCGCATCGCCGTGCCGGAGGTCGGCTGGTTGTGGCCGCGGTTCTACCCCTATCTGTACAGTTACGGAGACCTCAATAACGACGAGAATTTCCGAACCCTGGCCGACGAAATGCTCTTCGGCCTGAACCACGACCTCTGGGGGATGAAGCTCAACCCGCGGACCGCGGTGGACGAAATTGTCGGCATGGTCCGCGAGCGCAGCTTCGCGGGGATCTATTGCGCGATGCATGAGCGGTTCGCGCAGGAACAGGGCAAGCCGCGCTGGGGCCAGAAGACCCCGCACAACCTGTACTTTGTGGGCCCGATCAAGGAGGCCTTCCCCCAGGCCCAGTTTATCTACATCGTCCGCGACGGGCGGGACGCCAGCGTGGACTACCTGGAGTCTTCCTTCGGCCCGATGAACATCTTCTGCGCCGCCGAGAGCTGGAAGATGTGCTGGAACTTCGTGAAACCGTGGCGCGAGAAGCTCACCCCGCAGGGCGACTGGCTCGACGTCAAGTACGAGGACCTGTGCCGCAAGCCGGAAGAGGTCCTGCGCAAGGTCTGCGAGTTCCTCGGCGAAGAGTACTCGACGGCGATGCTGGACTTCTACAAGACCGATATCGGCAAGAACCGGGGTTCCACGCGGGACCACAAGCCGCTGGGCCACGCGGTCAGCGACAGGTATGTCGGCATCTACAAGCGGCTTCTGAGCATCCGCGATCAGCAGGTTTTCGCCGCCGTGGCCGGCAAGGAGCTGGAGGAGGCCGGCTATACCAACGACGTGGAACCGATTGAGATCACGCCGGAGGACGAGGCCCTCTGGCGGGAGAGGGACGGGCGTATCAGGGCGGCCCTCCTGGACGGCACCGAAGGGCACATCCTATTCGAGAGCTACCGCGACTGGCTGGTGGACCAGCGGGAGGCCCGGAGAAGAAGGGGCATCTGGAAAGAGGAGGACGCCGGAAAGGTCTGGCCCGAAGGCGATCCCTACGAGGAACTGATCGTGGGCTTCCGCGCCTGGCGGCAGTGGAAGGAGCATTTCAGCATCAAGAGACAGTATACCCGCAAGGGCAAGGTTGTTCTGTAAGCGCCCGCAAGGCGGCCCACAACTGAATAATGCAGGGCGGATCGGGGTACGGCAGTTAGAAAGGACCCCGTACCCTGATGCGCCTTTCTTTCCGACTGGTTAACTAAGGGGATGGATTACATTGTAGTTATCGGGCCACGAAAGGAGGTCCTCTTCTAATGAACCGTAATGCCATCAAGATTGGCATTGGTCCCGCCCTATATATCCTGGCGCTGTTCATGCCGTTCCTGGGCGACCTGAGCGCCCGGGTGGGCTTCGGCATTCTGGTCTGGGTGGCCTACTGGTGGGTTTCCGGCGCGGTGCCGTTCTTCTGGACAATGACGGTGCCTCTCCTCGGGGCGTCGCTTGTCCCGATCCTGCCGTTGAAGAAGGTCATCCAGACCTACATCGACCCGCTGATCATCTTGATCCTGGCCACCTGCCTGATCTCGGGCGCCTGGATCAAATGGGGTGCGGCCCGCCGGCTGGCCCTGAAGTTCATGAGCCTGACCGGCAACAACGTGCGCAACCAGGTCGTAATGTGGTTCGTCCTGTCGTCCTTGATCAGCTCGGTCGTGGCCGACACGATCACGCCGGTCGCCCTGGCCCCCGTCGTAATCGCCCTCCTGGTCGGGGCCGGCTACGCCACCTATGATGACCGGCTTAAATCAAAATCGGCCGGTAACATCATGATGGCCGTGGCCTGGGGCGCTTCGAACGGCGGCTTCGTCACGCCTCTGGCCGGCGGACAAGCCCTGGTGGTCTACGCCATGCTCCAGGAACAGCTCGGGGCCCCCGTGGACTTTGTCTCATGGTCGATCCGGGCGGTGCTGCCGGTCATCTTCATCACCCTGTGCATCATCCCCTTCCTGCGCTGGGGCCTGAAATATGATGTGGACACCTTCCCGGGGAGCAAGAACATTTATAAGGAAGAGTTGGCCAAGCTGGGGCCGATGAGCAGGGCGGAGAAGGTTTCCCTTTACGGTTTTCTCCTGGGTATCGTGATCGTGTTCGCGGAGCCCCTTTTCCGCGACTACCTGCCGTACAAGATTGAGCCCTCGATCCTATTCCTGCTCATCGCCATTGCAATGTTCCTCATCCCGGCGAATAAGAGCGGAGAAAAGGTGCTCAGCGAGGACATCATCAAGAAGTACTTCCCGATCAACGCCCTGGTCATCTGGCCGACGGCCATCGCTATGGCCCGCATCCTTGAGGAAAGCGGGGCGACGGCCGTGATCGGTACCTGGCTCGCGCCCCTGGCGACGGCGTCCGCCGGGGTGGCGCTGGCCGGCTTCACCGGGGTGGCCGGCTTGATGACGCAGTTCAGCACCAATACGGCGGCCAACGCCGTGGTCGTGCCGATCGCCATTCAGACCATGAAGGCGGCGGGGCAGAACATCATCCCGTGGATCTACGCCGTCGGCAGCATGGGCGCCCTCGGCTACGCCGTGGTCTCGGCCAACGGCGGGATGGCGGTCCTGGCGGGCTACGGGATGGACATCAAGCGCCTGTTCTACAACGGGATGATCATCGCCGCCATCGCCTTTGCGGCCAACTGGGTGTTCTGGTACACGGTGATGTTTGTCCTGAAGCTGGCCTTCTACCAGACGACCTAGCCGGAGCGACACCTGTATAGTTGCTTTGCGCCCCTTAGTAATCCGCCCGCAGGCCCGTAAAGAGGGGGCCTGCGGGCCTTTTTAAACGGAGGGTGAGTCATGAACGAACACCTGCAGGTGGCCCTGGCTACCGGCGTCTTCCTGATAACCTATGCCCTGATTGTCTCCGAGAAGGTCCACCGCGCCGTGGCGGCTTTCTGCGGCGCCGCGGTCGTGGTGCTGGCCGGGATTCTGACCCCCGAGGGCGCCGTGGAGGCCGTCGACTGGAATACCGTGGGCCTCCTGGTCGGGATGATGATCATCGTCGGCGTCACCAGAGAAACCGGCGTCTTTGAATACCTGGCCATCAAGGCCGCCAAGGCCGCGAAGGGCCGGCCCCTGGCCATTCTGGCCTCTCTGGCGGCGGTGACGGCCCTTCTCTCGGCCTTCCTGGACAACGTCACCACCGTCCTGCTGATTGTCCCGGTGACCTTCGCCATCGCCCGGAAGCTTAACGTAAGCCCCCTACCCTTCCTGGTCACCGAGATTCTGGCCTCGAACATCGGGGGCACGGCGACGCTCATCGGGGACCCGCCGAACATCATGATCGGCAGCGCCACCCACCTGGGGTTCCTGGACTTTGTCATCAACCTGACCCCGGTGATTGTTCTGATCCACGTCACGACGATCTTCATCCTGCAACTGCTCTTCCGGCGGCGGCTGCAGGTTCCGGATGCGGTACGGGAACAGATCTTTGAACTGGACGAGACCGCCGAGCTTAAAGACTTGGTCCTTCTGCGGCGCTGCCTGGCGGTTATCGGCCTGGTGATCGCCGGCTTCCTGCTGCACCAGGCCCTGCACCTCGAGTCCAGTGTCGTCGCCCTCACGGGGGCGAGCCTTCTGCTCCTCGTCACCCGGGCCGAGCCCGAACACCCCCTGCAACAGGTGGAGTGGCCGGTGATCTTTTTCTTTATCGGCCTGTTCGTCGTGGTCGGCGCCCTGGAAGAGGTCGGCGTGATCGAGGCCCTGGCCCGTTTCACGGTGGACTTCACGGGCGGGGTGATCGTGCCGACCGGGATGCTGATCCTGTGGATCTCGGCCCTGGCCTCGGCCTTCGTGGATAACATCCCGTTCGTGGCGACGATGATCCCTCTCCTGAAAGGCGTGGGACAACTCGGGGGCCTGGGGAACTATGACATGAACTTCCTCTGGTGGTGTCTCTCCCTGGGGGCCTGCCTCGGGGGCAACGGGACGATCATCGGGGCTTCGGCCAACGTCGTCGTCGTGGGGATGGCCGAGAAGCGCGGCCTGCCGATCACCTTCCTGGGCTTTATGAAGGTCGCCTTCCCGCTGATGCTGCTGTCAATTGCCATCAGCACGGCATATATGTACCTGTGGTACGTCTTCCCCACGGGACCCGTCCTGGCCCTGGTGCTTGGGGTTGCGGTGGCCGCCGGCGCGGTGATGTGGGTCCTCTCCCGCCCGTTGGTGACGGCCGGTGAAGCCCGTGGCGCGTTGGACCGGGCGGCCGGGGAGGAAGGGATGCCGCCTTGCCCGAAGGCCTGACGGCGGCCGTCATTCTCTTCTGCACCGCCCTGGTGTCGGGGACGGCCGGGTTCGGCTTCGCCATGCTGTCTCTGACTTCACTCTCCCTGTTTTTTGACCCCCGTACGGCCGTGGCCTTCATGGCCGTACATACCCTGACCCAGAACATCGTCCAGCTGACCGGCCTGCGCCGCTACTGCCGCTGGCGGGAACTGGCGCCGTTGCTGGCTGCCGCGGTCCTCGGGGTGCCCGCCGGGGCGCTTTTTCTGAAGACCATGGACCCGGTCCTGATCCAGCGCTCCCTGGGGCTGGTGGTCATCGCTTTCGTCCTTACCTCGTTGGCACGGTCCCGCAAGGGGGCCGTGCCGGCGGGCTTTCAAGTCCCGGACCGGCGCCCCCGGACCGAGGCCGTCTGGCGCGTCTTAACCGGGCTGAGCGGCGGGGTCCTGATGGGGGCCTTTCTCTCCGGGGGCCCGCCCCTCGTGATGTACTCGCTGTGGAAGGGCGGGAGCAGGTTTTCCATCAAGGCCGCTCTTCAGGCCTTTTTCCTGTTTTGCAACGCTTATGCCCTGGCCCTTTATGCCCTTTCGGGCCTCCTGACGGAGCGCGTCCTGCGCGGCAGCGTCGCTCTCCTGCCCTTCACCCTCGGCGGCACCCTCATCGGCATGTACCTTTTCCAGCGGATGCCCTCCCCGGTTTTCCGCAAGCTCCTCCTCGTCCTCCTGGCCCTGGTCGGCGTTACGCTCCTCGTCAAGTGAAGTCTCCCCTGGAATGGAAGGAAGTCCCGCACCGCGGGACGAAATGCATTATACTATGATCAACCCGATCGTTCTGAGCCCGAAGGCCTGGCTGGACCTGACCCTGCTCCTGCGCCCCGGGCAGGTGGTCCGCCTGGTGGTCGTGGAGGCGGCGCATGACGGGGCCATCGTCAGCCTTGGGGGCCGCCTCTTCCGGGCCGAAGGGGAATTGCCCGCCCGGCCGGGGGAGGCCTTTACGGCCCTCGTGGAGAGCGCCGCCCCGCATGAGATCAGGGTGCGGCCGTTGCCGGCCGGCGGCACGCGGGAAGCGGCCGGCCCGACGGGAGACCTGCTGCGGGCTCTGGAACTGCCGTCTGGAAGGGAAAGCGAACACGTGGTGCGGGAACTGCTTCGCCAGCGGCTTCCGGTGGCCCGCGAGACAGTGTTGCGCCTCCTGGCCGAGATGCGCGGGGTGCCGGAGCAGGAACGCGCGGCCTGGGTCTCCTCCCGCGTGTGGCTCGAAAGCCTGGGCTGGGAGCGGCCGGAACACCTGCGCGCCGCCCTGGAGTACCTTCTGGGCCGTGCCTCCGCCACCCCCGAGGGGCACGAGGCCCTGAACCGCGCCCAGCCTCCGACTGGTCAGGATCCGGTCTACGTGTTGAGCCTCAACGGGGGAGAGCGGTTCAACGGGCAGGTCTTTGTGCGCCGCGGGGGGCAAGGGAAACCGGGGGCCGGCCGGGAGACGGCCGTACGCCTGGTGGTGCGCCTGGAAACCAGGTCCCTCGGCGAGGTGTGGTGCCGCCTGGACCTGGACGGCGGCGGCCTGGCGGCCCGTATCTGCCTGGCGGACGAGCAGGCGGCTGAGAGGGCGCGGGCGGCGACGCCGAACCTGGAGCGGTTGCTGGCGGGGACGGGATATGCCGTCCGGGGGGTGGCCGTGGAACGGCGCCGCGTAACTGGCCCTGCGGAACTATTGTTTGACGGCGGGGAAGGGAAGCAGGCCCTTTACCGGCCGCTTGACGCCCGGGTTTAGACGGGGGCGGGGCAAGTGACGATAAGGAGTACGGGATCCGGGGATAAACAGAGTGGTTCCGGGCGCCCGCGCGCCGCGGCCGCCCTGCGCTACGACCCGGGGAGCGACAACGCCCCGCGGGTTGTGGCCGCGGGGCGGGGGAGGCTGGCCGAGGAAATCGAGGCGCGGGCCCGGGAGGCCGGGGTGCCGGTCTACCGGGACGCCGGCCTGGCCTGGACATTGACCGGGCTCGGGATCGACCGCGAGGTGCCGCCCGCCCTCTACGAGGCGGTGGCGGCGGTCATCGCCTGGGTCTACGCATTGGAGGAGAAGAATGGGGAGCGAGCGGATGCGCGTGGTGATTGAGATCGACGGCGGCAGCCGGGGAAACCCCGGGCCGGCGGCCGCCGCCCTGGTCGTGCGCGACGGGGATGACGGGCGGGTGCTGGACGAGAAGAGCTGGTATCTGGGGGAAACGACCAACAACGTCGCCGAGTGGACGGCGCTTGAGAACGCGGTGAGATACCTGGCCGCCGTGGCGGCCAAGCACGGTCCGGTGCAGGCGCTCATCCGCGCCGACAGCGAGCTGGTGGTGCGCCAGTTCAACGGGGCCTACCGTATCAAGCAGCCCCATCTCCAGGAGATCGCCCTCGGCATCCGCGATTTCCTGCAGCGTCACCCGGAGGTCAGTGTGCGCCTTGTGCACGTGCCGAGGGAAGAGAACAAGCGCGCCGACGCCGGGGTGAACCGTGAACTGGACCGGTTTCAAAAGAACAGCAAGGTTAAGAAAGGGGTCAGGCACTTTTCTTAAAGGTACTTTTATAATCAAAATAGTTTTAAGTTAGGGGTCTGACCCCTTTCTTAACAAGACGGGATAAAGGAGGTCTCAAGTATGCCGGAACAGCATGACGTGCCGCCGCGGGGAGCCTTTCTGCAGCGCGACCGGGAGACCTACGCCATCGCGCCCCGCATGGCGCCGGCCGGAATCCTGGACGTGGCCGCCCTGCGGCGGCTGGCCGATGTCGCCGAGCGGTTCAACATCCCGATCATCAAGATCGGCAACGCCCAGCGCATCGTCCTCGTCGGCCTCAAGGCGGAGCAGGTCGAGCCCGTCTGGGAGGCGCTGGGCATGGAGCCCGCTCCCGCGGTGGGGCCCTGCGTGCATTACGTGGCAGGCTGCCCGGGGACGGTTGCCTGCCGCTACGGGCAGCAGGACGCCCTCGGGCTGGCCGGGGAGATCGACCGCCGCCACATCGGCGAGGGGGAGCTGGCGGCCAAGTTCAAGATCGGTGTCTCCGGCTGCCCGTTCAACTGCTGCGAGTCCTGGCTGCGGGACTTCGGCGCCTTCGGCAAGAGCAAGGGCTGGACGGTGATTGTCGGGGGACGGGCCGGGATGCGCCCGCGCATCGGGGACAAGCTGGCCGAAAACGTGAGCGCGGAAGAGGTAATGGATCTGCTGCGGCGCACCATCGCCGCTTACAAAGAACTCGGCCGGAAGGGCGAGCGCCTGGGGACGACCATCGAGCGGGTCGGCTTCGAGGAGTTCCGGAAGCTGATCGACGCCTGAAGCAAGAACCAGGACTTCTTGGAGCAAGGGGAGGGGCAATGTCTTGCAGGGTACAGTGAGGATGGTTGGGCATCTCATGGCCCTCGCCGCCCGCACGGCGCCGAAGGCCCTGGGGCAGGACTATCTTGCGCTGCGGGTCGTCGACGGCCCGGAACTGGACCGGCTCGCCGGGGAAATGGCGGCCTACGGGGCCGAAACCGGCAAGAAGGACTGGGACCGGGACGGAGACAACATCCGCCGCTCGGACGCCGTGCTGCTCATCGGCCTGGCCGACCCCAAAACCGCCGGCCTAAACTGCGGGGCCTGCGGGGTGAGCCGCTGCGAGGACCTGGCCCGCCGCGAAGGGCCGGAATTCGCCGGCCCGGTCTGCGCGTGGCGCCTGATCGACCTGGGCATCGCCGCCGGCTCGGCGGTCAAGACGGCATCAATCCTCAACGTGGACAACCGCGTCATGTACCGCGTGGGGGTGGCCGCCCGGCGCCTGGGCCTCATCCAGGCCGACATCGCCCTGGGCATCCCCCTTTCCGCCACCGGCAAAAACATCTACTTCGACCGCGCCCCCAAAACCTGAAGTTTTAAGTTAAGGGTCAGGCACTTTACTTAAATCGCTCAGACTTTTAAGTAAAGTGCCTGACCCCTTACTAAAATCGAGCGGAAGGCAAAGAAGGCCGGCGCGATAGCGCCGGCCTTCTTTGCAGCGGTGGTGCTAGGGGTGCGGGGTTTACTCCGCCTTCTTCTCCTTCTTGTGCGGCACCACGAAGCGGTCCTTCAGCTTCTCCATTACCTGCGGCATTGTCGTGTATTCCATTTCATCCAGGTGCAGCCGGTGCGGCTCGAAGGGGCCCAGGCGGCGCATAAAGTCGGCGATCCGGGTCGCCTCCCGGCGCGCTTCGTCGAAGGCCGGGTCGTTGAACATGTCCTGCGGGCCGACGAGCTTGCCCTCGGCGAGTTGGAACCCGAGGCAGATCACGCGCGGCGGACCGTCAAAGCGGGTCGGGCGGGCCTCCCGCTGCGCGACGGGCATCAGCGGCCCGCTGTGGGAGCCGCGCATCCAGCCGGAGACCAGGTGCGGGTGGGCGTAGGCCTCCAGGACCTCGCCGACGGCGGGATAGCCGCTCTGGCAGCGGACGATACAGACCGGGTCGTCCTTGCCGACGTAGCGCCCGGCCATCAGGTTCAGGCGCTGGGTGCTGGAAACGGCCGCGATCTGACCGGTGCCGCGGTGGAAGATGCGCTTGATGCAGTAGCGCCCCGGAGCACCGATGAAGATCAACATATCATAGATCTCCTCGGGGGCGGAGAAGATGATCTTCTTATTGTCGATCAGGTCGCGCACCTCGAAGTTGAAGCCGCAGTGCATGTTCGGGTCGATGACCAGGCCGATGGTGTTGAAGGGATCGGCGAAGATCTTGTAAAGGGGCAGGTTCCAGGCCCCCGGCTCGGTTTTGTCCGCCATGAAGATGAGGATCGGCTCGCTCTTGCGCTCCTCGACCTCCATCTCGGCGACGCCCGGCCCCATGCCCTTGATGTTCCCGGAAAAGGCGTCGGCAAGAAGGTCCTGCCCGGCGCCGTAAAGCTTCAGCTTCTTGGCCACCTCGGTGCAGGCGATGAAGGTGTCCCAGGCCAGCTGGTGGATCTCGCCGCAGTTGCGGCCCAGCTCGTGGGTCAGGATGAGGTTGATGTCGTCACCGACGCTGGTGACGTGAAAGTCAATCAGAAGCGGGCTCCCCGAGAGAATGCCGCGGGCTTTTTCCAGGAGTTCGGGGTGGACCGCGGAATGCCCCACGAACCCGCCGACATCGGCTTTAATTACCGAGACAGTAATCTTCCTGCTCACTTGGTTCTCCTCCCCCAAAGATGGTGGTATACTATTTCTATGCTACGTGGCAATATCCTCCCGGATGCCACCTTATTTTTTACACACTTAATCCATTTTGGGCTGATTTCTGCTCATTTTGACCATTATGGCCAGCATATTGGCTTGACCTGGACAAACGGGCAAATGGAGGAATTGTCTTGGCTCTTGAGCTTCAAAACGTTCGGGGAAAGACGTATTGCCTCCGGGGTCCGGTGAATGTCGGGGTTTACGACCGGGGCGACGGGACCTGCCTTCTCATCGACACCGGACTGGACGAGAGCAGCGGCCGGAAGGTATTGCGCATCCTCAAGGACGCCGGGCTCACCCCGGCGGCCGTTATCAACACCCATTCACACGCCGACCACTGCGGCGCCAACCGGTTCATCAAGAAGCGCACGGGCGCCGAAGTCTGGACCAGCCCCCTGGAACGCCCCTTCATCGAGCATACCGCGCTCGAAACCTTCTACCTGTTTTCCGCCGTCCCCCCGCGCGAGATGCGGACCAAGTTCCTGATGGCCCAGCCGTGCCCGGTGGACGGGGTGCTGGCGCCGTGTGCACAGGAAGTAGCAGGCGTGGAACTGGAGGTCCTCGACCTTGCCGGACACTCCCCCGGACAGATCGGCGTCGCGACCCCTGACGGCGTTCTGTTCGCGGCCGACGCCTTTTTCTCCACGGATGTCATCGAGAAATACCGTCTCCCTTACACCGCGGACGTGGGGGCGGCGTTGGAAACCATTGCCAAGCTGGAGGAGACCGCCTATGCCTGTTACGTGCCGGGGCATGGCGAACCGGTCGAGGATCCCCGGGAGGCCCTGGCGGCCAACCGGGCCGTGACGGAGAGCATCGCCGGGCTGGTAGTGGAAATCGCGGGCCGCGACGGCCGCGCGCGGGAAGAAATAATGAAGGAAATCGTACGGCGGAAGGAGATAACGCTCCATCCCGAACAGTACCTCCTGGTCTTTGCCACTGTCTCCGCCTACCTGGGACACCTGGCGGACACCGGCCGCCTGCAGACCAGGTACGACGACGGGGAACTGCTCTGGGCGGCGGCCGGCTGACGGCCAAGCGGGGCAAAACTGGGAAAGCCGCCGTCCGGTGTGTGCCCCGTCTTGGATCGGCAACAACAATTCAAACCTTGACAGGGACCGCGTGGGAGGCGGTCCCTATGTTGGGCAGCCTCGCTACACGACCTATGTCTTCTTCCGCCAGTTTATGATCCTGCTGACGAACAGCCAGAACAATCCGCCCACCAGCAGATAGACGACGGCGGCGGTGAAAACCCCGGGATCCCATCGATGCATCACTATCGGCCCGATCAGGAGGGCGAAACAAACGGCGCCCCCCAGCTTAAAGAAACCTTCCAGCGCGACCCTCTATGACCCGTGGCGCCCGAAAAAGACTCCGGGGAAGGACGGTCTTTGGTAAGCGGTCAACCCCTCGAGGAGGGGTGGCCTTTCCCCGGAAACCAAGTCCTTATAAACTTTTCTGATTTGCATCGCGGAACCTGCTCTGGGGTCTCCTGAGATGACTTTAACGTGTTAGGAGGGGGAGATTTCCATGATCACCAGTACGAAAAAGATCGACCTTCTCGAATCCATGCTCCTGGTTCGCCGTTTCGAAGAAAAGCTGACCGAGATGAGCCGCGCCGGGGAGCGTATAGCCGGGATGGTCATCCTCTGCACGGGGCAGGAGGCGGTCGCCGCCGGTGTCTGTCGCGCCCTGGAGCCGGAGGACGTGATCATCAGTAATCACCGTAGCCATGGCCACCTCTTGGCCAAGGGCGCTCCCCCGGGGCCGGTAATGGCTGAGATCCTGGGTCGAAGGACCGGCTGCAACAAGGGGAAGAGCGGCACCCTGCACATCGCCGTGCCGGAGGTGAACGCGCTTTGCACCACGACCGTGGTCGGGGGCGGCATTCCGATTGCCGTGGGGACGGCTTTCGCCGCTCAATACCAGCGGCGTCCGGTTGTTACGACTTGTTTCTTTGGCGACGGTGCCGCCGACGAGGGCAGTTTTCACGAGGCTTTGAACCTGGCCGCCCTCTGGCATCTGCCGGTGATCTTTGTTTGTGAAAACAACGCCTGGGCCGGCGCTCAGCGTCACGAAGAGCACACCCTGGTGCAGGACATCGCCACCCGGGCACTCGGCTACGGCATGACCGGCCATGTAGTGGACGGCAATGACGCCGTAGCCGTCTACGAGGCTACGCGGGAGGCGCGGCGCCGTTGCTTGGAGGGTAAAGGCCCGGTGTTACTCGAGATGAAAACCTACCGCTGGCGGGGACATAGCGAATTCGACCGGCAGCTTTATCAGCCCAAGGAAGAGATCGCGGCTTGGATGGAGCGCTGTCCCATCAAGCTGCTGCAGGAGGCCCTGCTCGCCGAAGGCGTCTTGACATACGCTGTGGTGGCGGAGATGGAGGACAGGGCGCGCCGGACGGTGGAGGAGGCGGTTGCTTTCGCCATGAACAGCCCGTGGCCGGAACCTGAAGAGGCACTGGAAAACGTCTTTTGTGACTAATGTGGACTAAGGGACGCTTGGGACAGGAGGAGGTTAATCAACGTGCAACAACTGACCTTCGGCGAGGCGGTTCGTCAGGCTTTGGTCGAGGAGATGCGGCGCGACCCCGCCGTTTTCCTGGCCGGGGAAGGGGTAGGCGTGAGTATTCATGACAACCCCAAGGCCCCGACATACGGCCTCTTGCAGATGTTCAGCCCGGAAAGGGTAAAGGATACGCCGGTCTCGGAGGCGGCCATCGCCGGGCTGGCCGTGGGCGCCGCGGTGATGGGCCTGCGCCCCGTCGTCGAGATAATGTTTAGCCCTTTCCTGACCATTGCCTCCGACCAGATTGTCAACCATGCGGCCAAACTGCGATATCTCTCGGGAGGAAAAAGTCGCTTTCCCCTGGTGGTGAGGGTCAAGGCGGGCAGCGGTGCCGGCGCCGGTTGCCAGCACATACACAACCTGGAGGCCTGGATGGCGCACTGCCCGGGATTGAAGGTCGTCTTTCCTTCTACCCCCGGGGACGCCAAGGGTTTGCTGAAGACGGCGATTCGGGACGACAACCCCGTAATTTTCTTTGAGGACATGGTCCTCGGGCTTGTTCCCGGCCCGGTGCCCGGCGAAGAGGTTGAGCACCTGGTCCCGATAGGTAAGGCGGACGTGAAGCGGCTTGGCCGGGACGTGACGATCGTCGCCTGGGGGAGGCCGGTCCTGGAAGCCCTCAAGGCGGCGGAACAACTGGCGGCTGAAAACGGGGTGGAGGCCGAGGTCCTGGATCTGCGCACCCTGGCTCCACTTGACAGGGACGCCCTTCTACGTTCGGTGCGTAAGACCGGGCGGCTGGTGGTTGTTCATGATGCTAATAAAACGGGGGGGTTCGGCGCGGAGATTGCCGCTACCGTCGCGGAGGAGGCCTTTCCGTCACTGAAAGCCCCCATCCGCCGCGTGGCGGCGTTGGATATCCCTGTCCCTTTCAGCCCCCCGTTGGCGCAGTACGGCATACCCGACGCGGCCCGGATTATTACGGCGGTGAAAGAGCTCGTCAATTTGCATTGACTGTGTGGGTATAAACAACAGTTCAATGCACATCACCATCTGATACGCTCTGGATGAGCCATCTCAATCTTCCACCCTTTTACCCTTGCAGACTGGGGGTCGGCTTAACCCTGGTTTACAGGTTTGGAAGTTTGAGATGGCTCACTTTTGGATTATCAAACACAGCCTTGTCCGTTTCATGGGGGCGCCGCTCATAGGAGCCATAAGCGGCCGGGAATAATGTCATTACTATGGATTTGCTTCACCGGCTCGCAGGGCTTTACGGGATAGAAATACCCCCGGAAAACACGGCGGGTTGCGCGGCGCGGGAGCCGCACGTGCTGCTGGAGGCCCTGAAGGCGCTGGGCGCCCCGGTCGAGACTCTGGCCGACGTGCCCCGGGCGCTCCGGGAACGCCGCCTGATGAGATGGCGGCGTTCCTGTGAACCGGTGGCCGTGGCGTGGGACGGGGAACCCGCCCGCCTGGAACTGCGGCTTCCGGCGGGACGGGCGGACGGTACGGCCGAGTGCCGGCTGGACCTTGAGGACGGCCGGGGCATACACCTGACCTGTAACCTGGACCGTTTGCCCGCAGTGAAGGCCGCTTCGGTGGACGGTGAAAGATACGAGGCCCGCCGGTTGACCCTGCCCCCCGGGCTGCCCTGGGGATACCACCGGCTGACTCTCCGCCTGCCCGGCGGAATACGGGAGACGCTGCTCATCTCCGCTCCCCGGAGGGTCTATGTTCCGCCTGCCGGGCGTGAGGCCGGCATCTGGGGATGCTTTCTTCCCCTTTATGCTCTCCGTTCCGGGAGAAACTGGGGCGCGGGCGATTTCACCGACCTGGAACACTTGCTGCGGTGGTGCCGCAAGGTGGGGGCCGGTATGGCGGGTACCCTTCCGCTCCTGCCCGCCTTTCTGGACGAGCCCTTCGACCCCAGCCCCTACGCGCCGGTCAGCCGCCTGTTCTGGAACGAGTTTTACCTCGACGTGACGTGCGTCCCGGAGGTCCGGAGGTGCCGTGAGGCACGGGAACTGCTGGATTCCCCGGAGTTCCGGCAGGAGATCGACGCCCTCCGCGAGGCGCCGCTGGTGGACTACCGGCGGGTGATGGCCGCCAAGCGGGCCGTCCTGGAACGCTGCGCCCGGCGCTTTTTCACCGAGGGTGCCCGGCGACAGGCGGACTTGTGGCACTGGGTTGACGAAAACCCCGGGGTCCGGGACTACGCCCGTTTCCGCGCCGCCGTAGAGCACCGGGGGACCGGTTGGCCGGCTTGGCCCGAACGGATGCGGGCGGGGGACCTCCGGGAGGGGGACTATGACGCGGAGGCCGAACGCTACCACCTGTACGTCCAGTGGCTGGCCGAGGGCCAGTTCGGCGAGCTGTTACGGGCGGCACGGCGCTCCGGGCAAAAACTGTACCTTGACTTCCCGCTGGGCGTAAGGGCCGACGGGTACGACGTCTGGCGGGAGCGCAAGGCCTTTGCCCTCGGGGCCAGCGCCGGGGCGCCGCCCGATCTCTTATGCGGCGAGGGCCAGGTCTGGGGCTTTCCCCCGCTGCACCCGGAGCGCATCCGGGAGCAGGGGTACCGTTACTACATTGCCGGCCTGCGCCACCACATGGAGCATACCGGTGTCCTGCGCCTGGACCATGTTATGGGCCTGCACCGCCTCTACTGGGTGCCCAGGGGGCTCACGGCCCGCGAGGGCGTCTATGTCCGCTACCGGGCCGAGGAGTTCTACGCCATCCTGGCGCTGGAGTCCAGGCGGCACCGTACCCTGATCGTCGGGGAAGACCTGGGCACCGTTCCCGGCTACGTAAGGCCGGCTATGGCCAGACACAACGTCCTGGGCATGTACGTCCTGCAGTTCGAGACCGCCGCCGACCCGCGCCGGGCGCTGCGGCCCGTCCCCGCCGCCGTTCTGGCATCCCTGAACACCCACGATACGCCGCCGTTCGCCGCCTTCTGGCAGGCCAAAGACATTCGGTCCAAGCTGGCTCTGTCCGCTTACCTCTACCGCCTGGGCCGGCTGGACGTTCTCACGGTAAAGGCGAGACCGGTGTTGCGGGCGTGCCTGGCGCACCTGGCGGCGAGCCCGTCCCGGGTCCTACTGGTCAACCTGGAGGACCTCTGGCTGGAGACCGAGCCCCAGAACGTTCCCGGCACCGGGGACGATAACCTCAACTGGCGGCGGAAGGCGCGTCGCTCCCTTGAAGACTTCCGCTGCGATCCCGAAGTGCTTGCGCTCCTGCGCACGGTGGCCGGCCTCCGGGCCGGCGCCGGGGCGTGGCTGCGCCGGCTTTCCCGGGCCACCGGGGAGCGGGTGTTGCGCCGGGGAGGCATCAGCCCGTGACCGCCGGGCCGCGTCTGGGCGCCGTCTACCTGGGGGACGGATGCTGCCGGTTTTGTGTCTGGGCGCCCCGCGCCGCGTTCGTAGCGGTCAGTGTCGTTGCGCCTCGCAAGTTCCAGGTGCCGCTGGCCCGCGGGGATCGGGGCTACCATTACGGTACGGTCGATGGGGTGGAGCCGGGCAGTCTTTACTTCTATCTCCTTGAGGGACAAGACGGGCCAAAGGAACGGCCGGACCCCGCCTCGCGGTACCAGCCCCGGGGCGTCCACGGCCCTTCGCAGGTTGTGGATCCGCGGGGTTTCGCCTGGTCGGACCGGTGCTGGTTCGGCCCGGCGCAGGACGGCCTGGTCTTTTACGAACTGCACGTGGGCACCTTCACCCCCGAGGGGACCTTCGACGCCGTAATTCCCTACGTTGAGGAACTGAAAGACCTGGGCGCCACGGCCCTGGAACTGATGCCGGTGGCCCAGTTCCCCGGGGAGCGCAACTGGGGATATGACGGGGTTTACCCCTTCGCCGTCCAGGACTCCTACGGCGGGCCCGACGGCCTGCGGCGCATGGTGGACGCCTGTCACCGGCAGGGGCTGGCCGTGTTCCTTGACGTTGTCTACAACCACCTGGGGCCCGAGGGGAACTACCTGGCGGACTTCGGTCCCTACTTCACCGACCGCTACCGTACCCCCTGGGGCGACGCGCTCAACTTCGACGGGCCGCACGCCGACGAAGTCCGGCGCTTCTTCATTGAAAACGCCCTCTACTGGATCCGGGACTTCCATATCGACGGGCTGCGGCTGGACGCGGTGCACGCCATCACCGACAAGGCGGCGCTGCCCTTCCTGGAGGAACTGGGTGCCGTGGTGCACCGGGAGGCTGAGCGGCTGGGCCGACGGGTCTACGTCGTCGCCGAGAGCGACCTGAACGACGCCCGCCTGGTAAGGCCGCGCGCCCTCGGCGGCTACGGCCTTGACGCCCAGTGGAGCGACGACTTCCACCACTCCCTGCACAGCCTGCTTACGGGGGAGAGGAACGGCTACTACCGGGACTTCGGCGCCCTCGAGCACCTGGCCAAGGCCTTCCGCCAGGGCTACGTTTACACCGGCCAGTATTCCTCTTTCCGGAAACGACGGCACGGCGGACCGGGCCCGGGCAAGGCGCGGCGGCTTGTCGTTTACGCCCAGAACCACGACCAGGTGGGCAACCGCGCGCGGGGCGAGCGGCTGTCCACACTTGTCCCTTTCGACGCCCTGAAACCGGCGGCCGCGGTGGTCCTGCTTTCCCCGTTCATTCCTCTCCTGTTTATGGGGGAAGAATACGGGGAGACGGCGCCCTTTCAATACTTCACCAGCCATTCCGACCCGTCCCTGGTAGAGGCGGTACGCGAGGGGCGCCGGGCCGAATTCGCCGACTTTATGGAGGAAGGCGAGGTGCCGGACCCCCAGGACGAGGCCACCTTCCGCCGTTCCCGGCTGAACCGTGACCTGCTCCGGCTGGAGCGGCACCGGGCGCTGCGGGCGTTTTACCGCGAACTGCTGACGCTGCGCCGGGAGATGCCGGCGCTGGCCGGACGGGACCCGGACGGCCTGGAGGTATCGGCGCACGAAAAGGCAAGGGTGCTGTTCGTCCGCCTCCGGGCCGGGGGGGACGAGGTGTGCCTGATCCTTTCCTTTAATTATGGACCGGTGTCACCGACCCTGCCCGTCCCCCCCGGCCGGTGGCGCAAATGCCTGGACGCCGCCGAGGAACGCTGGCTGGGAGACGGGGGCACGGTGCCGGACACACTGGTGTCGATAGGAGAGGTCCGGTTTGCGCTGGGCCCCTGGGCCTGCCTCCTATTACAACGCGTGGGGGAGTCGTAGATGGAACGGAGCATTTGCATTCACGGCCACTTCTACCAGCCGCCGCGGGAGAACCCCTGGCTGGAGGACATCGAACTCCAGGATTCGGCCTATCCCTACCACGACTGGAACGAGCGCGTCACTGCCGAGTGTTATGAACCCAACACGGCATCCCGCATCCTCGACGGCGAGGGCTGGATCAGGAACATTGTCAACAATTACGCCAGGATCAGTTTCAATTTCGGTCCCACGCTGCTTTCCTGGATGGAAAAAAAGGAACCCGAGGTGTACCGGGCCATCATCGAAGCCGACCTGCAGAGCCGAAAGAAGTTCTCCGGGCACGGCTCGGCCTTCGCCCAGGCTTACAACCATATGATCCTGCCCCTGGCCAACGGGCGTGACAGGTATACCCAGGTCGTCTGGGGGATTAAGGACTTCGAGCATCGCTTCGGCCGGAAGCCGGAAGGGATGTGGCTGCCGGAGACGGCGGTCGACCTGGAGACGCTCAAGATCATGGCCGAGCAGGGCATCAAGTTCACCGTCCTGGCCAACTACCAGGTAAAACGCGTGCGCAAGATCGATGGCGGAGAATGGCGGGACGTCCTGCCCGGCGGAGCGGACACGAAGATGCCCTACGTGGTTCACCTGCCCGGGACTGACAAAACGATCAGCGTCTTTCTCTACGACGGGGAAGTGGCTCGTGCCGTGGCCTTCGAAAAGCTGCTCTACAGCGGGGAACACTTCGCGCAGCGCCTGGCCGGGGCCTTTGACGACCGGCGCGAGCCGCAGCTCGTGCATATCGCCACCGACGGCGAGACGTACGGACACCATCACCGGCACGGGGACATGGCCCTGGCCTACGCCCTGGACCTCATCGAGACCAAGGGGCCGGCGCGCCTGACCAACTACGCGGCGTACCTGGAGCAGCACCTGCCGACCTACGAGGCGGAGATCAACGAGTACACCTCGTGGAGCTGTTTCCATGGCGTCGAACGGTGGCGGAACGATTGCGGGTGCAATTCCGGGATGCACCCGGGCTGGAATCAGGCCTGGCGCCGCCCCCTGCGCGACGCTCTGGACTGGCTGCGTGACCACCTGGCCCCGCAGTACGAGGAAAAGGCGGCCCGCTACCTCAAAGACCCCTGGGAGGCGCGCAACGCCTACATAGAGATTATCCTGGACCGCTCGCGCGACAACGTCACGCGGTGGATTGAAGAGCATGCGGCCCGGAACCTGGACCCCGGCGAGCGGATTACGGTCTTAAAGCTTCTGGAACTGCAGCGCCACGCCATGCTGATGTACACCAGTTGCGGGTGGTTCTTCGACGAGATCTCGGGGATCGAGACGGTGCAAGTGATCAAGTACGCGGCCCGCGTCGTCCAACTGGCCCGGGAACTCTTCGGTACCTCGCCCGAGCCCCGGTTCCTGGAGATCCTGGCCGGCGCCGGGAGTAACATCCCCCAGTTCAAGGACGGGGCGAACATCTATCACCGGCTCGTCAAGCCGGCGATGGTCGACCTGCTCAAGGTGGGGGCGCATTACGCCATATGCTCGCTGTTTGAGTCCTACGACGACCATTCCCGCATTTACTGTTACAACGTCCACCGGGAAAACTACCAGATCAGCCTGGCGGGCCGGGCGACCCTCTCCCTGGGTCGTGTGCGGGTGACCTCGGAGATCACCCACGAGTCGGCGCCGGTCGTCTACGGGGTGGTCTACTTCGGCAACCACAACACCGGCGGGGGCGTCCGTTATTTCCAGGGCGAAGAGGCCTATCAGGCGATGGTCAAGGAACTGACCGGGGCCTTCAACCGCGCCGACTTCGCCGAAGTCATCAGGCTCATCGACCATCACTTCGAGGGTGCGACCTATACCTTACGGCAGCTCTTCAAGGACAAGCAGCGGGAGGTCCTGGACACCATCCTCGAGACCACACTGAAAGAAGCGGCGGCGGATTACCGGCGGATCTACGACCGGCACGTGGGGCTGATACGCTTCCTGAGGGACCTGGACATCCCCCGGCCCAAAGCCCTCTCTACGGCCGCCGAGTTCGTGCTGAACACCAGCCTGCGCCGCGCCCTGGCCGGGGAGCCGCTCGACTTTGAACAGGTCCGCGCTCTCCTTGCCGAAGTCGAGATGGCCGACGTTCCCCTGGACAAGGAAGGCCTGAGCTTCGTCCTGGAGCAAACCCTGGAGAAAATGGGGGACGAGCTGCGGGCCCGGCCCACCGACCAGGCCGTCATCGCCGACCTGGACGCGGCGGTGGGGCTCGTGCGCTCCCTGCCCTTCGAGGTCGACCTTTGGAAGGTGCAAAACGTCTACTTCCGGCTGCTGCAGACGATCTACCCGGACTTCAAGAAGGCCGCCGCCGAGCAGGGCGACGACGAGGCCGAGGCCTGGGTGGAGGGGTTCTGCGAGCTTGGGGAGAAACTGCGCATCCGGGGATGCCGGTGATGGGCGGCGCGCGCATCCCGGCGGCCACCTACCGCCTGCAGTTCAACGAGGGCTTCCGCTTCCGGGACGCCGCGGCGCTGGTCCCCTACCTTGCGGCCCTCGGGATTACCGACCTCTACGCATCGCCCCTCCTGCAGGCGAGGCGGGGCAGCCCGCACGGGTACGACGTCACCGACCCGACCCGGGTGAACGAGGCCCTGGGGGGCGGGGAAGGCTTCGCCCTGCTGGCGGATGAACTGCAACGGCACCGGATGGGCCTGTTGCTGGACATCGTCCCCAACCACATGGCCGCGAGCAGCGAGAACCCCTGGTGGCGGGACGTCCTGCGGAACGGCCCCGACTCGTCCTACGCGGACTTCTTCGATATCGACTGGCGGCCTCTCCGCCCGGGGCTGCACGGCAAAGTCCTGCTCCCCGTCCTCGGGGCGCCCTACGGCCGCGTCCTGGAAAGCGGGGAGGTCAAGCTCGTGCTGGCCGAGGACGGCCTCTGGGCGGCGTACCGTGAGCACCGCATGCCGCTTAGCCCGGCTTCCTTCCGCCGGCTGGCGGCCGGATGGGCGGCCGGGTTGCGGGACGCCCTGGGGCCCGGGCATACGGCGGGGGCGGCCATGATGGAGATCGTTAACCGGCCTTGCGGTGACGCCGCGAAGAGCCTGTGGCGCCTGTACGCGACATCCCCGGAGATAAAAGCGTTCCTTGACGAGAACCTGCGGCTTCCGGCGGATGACCTCGACCGTCTGCTGGCGGAGCAGTCCTACCGGCTCGCCTACTGGCGGGCGGGGAGTGAGGAACTCAACTACCGGCGGTTCTTCGACGTCACCGACCTGGCCGGCGTCCGCATGGATGACGAAAAGGTCTTTGAGGCCACCCATGCCCTGGTGTTCGAACTGGTCCGCCGGGGAACGGTCACCGGGCTGCGGATCGACCACATCGACGGTCTGTCCGACCCCCGCGCCTACCTTCGGGCCCTCCAGGGACGCCTGGCACGCCCGGACGGTGATCACAGCTTTTACATTGTAGTGGAAAAAATCCTGGGCCAAGGGGAAGAACTGCCCGGAGACTGGCCGGTGCACGGCACCACGGGCTACGACTTTCTCAACCTGGTGAACGCTATCTTCGTGGACGGGGACGGGGCGGCCGAGCTGGACGCGCTGTACGCGCGGTTCGCCGGGGTCCGGACCGGCTTCGACCGGCTGGTCTATGAGCAAAAGAAGCGCGTCATGGACCTCCTTTTCCCCGGCGAGGTGCGGGCGCTGGCCTGGCGGCTGGGCCTCCCGGCCGAGGGCGACCGGCACGGCCGTGACCTCACGCTGTGGGAGCTGGAGCGGGCGCTGGTCGAGGTGACCGCCTGCCTGCCGGTCTACCGCACCTACATAGACGGGTTTACGGTGGCCGAGCACGACCGCGATTACATCGAGCACGCCGTGGAGGAAGCCGTCCGCCGGAACCCGGCCGTGACCCGCGCCGCCGGCTTCCTCCGGCGGGTGCTGCTGTTGCGGTTTCCGCCCGGCCTCACGGCGGAGCAACGAAGGCTGTGGCTGGACTTCGTAATGCGCTGGCAGCAGTTCACCGGCCCGGCCATGGCCAAGGGGTTTGAAGATACCGCGCTGTACATTTACAACCGGCTGGTGTCCCTCAACGAGGTGGGGGGCGAACCGGCGTCCCGGGGGATCCCGGTGAGGGAGTTCCACCGCCGCAACGCGGCGCGGGGCAGGCGGTGGCCGCATGCCCTGAACGCCACCTCGACGCACGATACCAAGCGGAGCGAGGATGTCCGGGCGCGGATCAACGTCCTGTCGGAGATCGCCGGGAACTGGGCGGCGCGGGTGGAACGCTGGTCCCGGTGGAACAGCGCCCGGAAGCCGGTGGTCGACGGAGCACCCGTCCCCGACGGGAACATGGAACTTCTCGTCTACCAGACGCTGATCGGCGCCTGGCCCCTGCGCGAAGGCGAGGTTCCCGCCGTCAAGGAACGGTTTCTTAACTACCTGGTCAAGGCCGCCCGGGAGGCCAAGGTCCACACGGGCTGGCTCGATCCCGACGACGGATACGAAAAGGCCCTGCAGGCCTTCGCCTCGTCCATCCTGGAGCCGGACTCGGGTAACCGGTTCCTGGATGACTTTAGGGAGTTCCAGCGGGTCACCGCCTTTTACGGCGCCCTGAACTCCCTGGCCCAGGTCCTGCTGAAGGCCGCCTCCCCCGGGGTGCCCGACTTTTACCAGGGCACCGAACTCTGGAACCTGTCCCTGGTCGACCCGGACAACCGGCGGCCGGTGGACTTCGGCCTGCGGGCCCGGCTCCTGGCGTCCCTGATGGAAGAAGAGGCCCTAGGCCGGCGCGCCCTGGTTGAAAAGCTTCTTTCCGGCTGGGACGACGGCCGGGTAAAGCTGTACGTGACCTACAAAGCCCTCGCTTTCCGCCGGGCGCATGCCGCGCTGTTTGCCGAAGGCGAGTACATCCCCCTGGATGCCGCCGGACCGGCGGGGGAGCACGTCTGCGCCTTCGCCCGCCGCCATGGGGACGGCTGGGCCCTGGTGGCGGTGCCCCGTCTGGCGGCGCGCCTCCGGCTCAGGGGGGTTCCGGGGAGCGGCGGGCTTCCCGAAACCGCCTTCCCCCTGGGTGAGGCGGCGTGGGGGGACACCGCGCTCCTCCTGCCCGAGGGCGCGCCCGGCCGCTGGCATAACATTTTTACCGGGGAAAAGGTGGCGGGCGAATGTCTCCGGGTCGCCGACCTGCTGAGGCATTTTCCCGTGGCCCTGTTGGGTAAAGATAAATGAGAAGGAGGGGGCCGGGCGTGGGCGTATTGAGGCTCGATGATTATGAAAGCGCGGCGGGCAGCGCGGTGCTTGGGGAGATCCGGGCGCTGGGGGAAAGGCTGCGGGGTTACAGCCTCCTGCACATCAACTCCACCCGGGTGGGCGGGGGCGTGGTCGAGATCCTCAACTCCCTGGTGCCCCTGATGCAGGAGGTCGGGCTCACGGCCAGGTGGGCGGTGCTCAAAGCCCCCCCGGAGTTTTTTAACACCACCAAACAGTTTCACAACGGCATGCACGGCCAGGAGGTCCACATCACCGGCGAGATGCTGGAGAGCTACCTGGCCACCGCCCAGGACAACCGGCACCTGCTGGATGAAGGGGCCGATCTCGTAGTCATTCACGACCAGCAGCCGCTGGGCCTCACCGCCTTCCGTGGGGACAGCGATGCCCGCTGGATGTGGTACTGCCACATAGACCCCCGGCCCGCCGTTCCGGCGGTATGGTACTTCCTGGCGCCCATGGCCGCCGCCTGTGACGTCGCCGTCTTCCACCTGCCGGAGTACGCCCGCGACCTGCCGCTGCTGCAGTATTTCATGCCGCCGGCCATCGATCCCCTTTCCGAAAAGAACAGGGATGTCTCCCAGGAAGAGTACGAGGCGGTGCTGCAGCGGCTGGGAGTGGACCCGGAAGGACCGCCGGTCATCCTGCAGGTGTCCCGCTTCGACCGGCTGAAGGACCCGGTGGGCGTGATCGACGCCTTCCGGATGGTACGGGAGCACATGCCCTGCCGCCTGATCCTCGCCGGGGGCGGGGCCGACGACGACCCGGAGGGGATGGTCGTCCTCAACGAGGTGCGCAACCTGGCGGAGGGCGACCCGGATATCACGGTGCTGGCCCTGAGCCCGGACGCCAACCTGGAGATCAACGTCCTGCAGCGGCGCGCCGACGTCATCGTGC
>JASEER010000011.1 GCA_030019475.1 Thermoanaerobacterales bacterium
GGGATGGCCCTGTTGGCCTCTAGAGAGGATAACAGGTCGCGTGAACTTTTTCGCCGGGCGCAGCAGGTAATCCCCGGCGGGGTAAACAGCCCGGTACGGGCGTTCCGTGCCGTGCAGGGAAACCCGCCCTTCATCGCCCGCGCCGAGGGGGCCTGCATCTTCGATGTCGACGGCCGTCGCTACATTGACTATGTGAGTTCCTGGGGGCCGATGATCCTGGGACACGCGCACCCGGAGGTCCTCGCCGCCATTAAGGCGGCGGCCGAGAGGGGAACGAGCTACGGGGCGCCGACGGCGTCCGAGGTCGAGATGGCCGAGCTGATTGTCGACGCGCTCCCCGGCATGGAGATGGTGCGCCTGGTGAACTCCGGCACCGAGGCCACGATGAGCGCCATCCGCCTGGCCCGTGCGGTCACCGGGCGGGAGAAGATCGTCAAGTTCGCGGGCTGCTATCACGGGCATGCCGACGCCATGCTGGTCGCCGCGGGTTCGGGCGCTCTGACCCTCGGGGTGCCGTCAAGCCCGGGCGTGCCGGCCCAGACGGCCGCGCATACCATTGTGGTGGGCTACAACCACCTGGAAGACGTGGAGGAGACCCTGCGTGCGAACCCCGGCCAGGTTGCGGCCGTCATCGTTGAGCCCGTGGCCGGCAACATGGGTGTTATCCCTCCTCAGTCCGGCTTTCTGGAAGGGCTGCGGCGGCTGACGGCGGAATACGGCGCCCTGCTCATCTTCGACGAGGTCATTACCGGTTTTCGGCTCGCCTACGGCGGCGCGCAGACGCTATACGGCATCACGCCGGACCTGACATGCCTGGGTAAAATTATCGGCGGCGGGCTGCCGGTAGGGGCTTACGGCGGCCGGCGGGAAATTATGGAGCGGGTCAGCCCGTCCGGGCCCGTCTACCAGGCCGGAACCCTGTCGGGGAACCCCTTGGCCACGGCCGCCGGCATCGCCACGCTGCGCGCTCTGGAACGCCCGGGCGTCTACGAGGAACTGGAGCGCAAAGCGGCGCTCCTGGCCGACGGCATCGGGGATGCGGCCCGCGCCGCCGGGGTGCCCGTTACCCTGAACCGGGTGGGCTCGATGATGAGCACTTTCTTCACCGCCGTTCCGGTAACCGATTTCGCGAGCGCCTTGACCTCCGATACGGCGCGCTTCGCCCGCTTCTTCCACGCCCTGCTCGACCACGGAGTCTACATCGCTCCGGCCCAGTTCGAGGCGATGTTCGTCTCCCTGGCCCACACGGAGGAAGATATCGCCCGCACGGTGGAGGCCTTTGAGGCCGCCTTCCGCGCCGCGGCCTGAACGCGGTATTAGAAATAAGGAATTAGAAATTGGAAATTGGAGTTAGAGATTACAGGCCGGTTCCAATTACCGATTACCGATTTCAAAAAAAGGGGGGCTGGTGAGGCCCCCTGCTGCCGATACCGCGCTCGGCGGCTATTCGATCTTGATCTGGTGCTCCTTCTTGCGCCCTTCATCGTTTATGGGCACCCGCACCTCTAAGACGCCGTTTTTGTATGTGGCCTTCGCCTGCCCGGGCTTGACCTCCATCGGCAGGGGCACGGTCCGGGAAAAGCTGCCGAAGTACCGCTCGCTCAGGTAATAGTCTTCGTCTTTGACCTCCTTTTCCCGCTGGACGTCGCCCCGGAGCGTGATCGAGTCGGCGGTAAGTGTCACGTCAATATCGTCCTTGGAGGCGACGCCCGGTATTTCCGCCGTGACGACGACGTCGTTACCCTCCTGGGTGATGTCTATGCGCGGGATGCCGATGTCACGGCCCGGCCGCAAGAAGTCCCACATACGGTTCATCTGCTCGCGAAGGCTCTGAAGTTCGCCAAACGGGTCCCATCTTCTCACACTCATGTGGTGCACCTCCTGTTTTAGGATATGGGGATTCATGGTTGCCAATATCGTAAGTAAATCCACCAATGCAGACAAGTTCTTGTGCGCTCAATCACAAGCTGCATACCCCGGCGTCATCTGTTGTACCAAAAAGGCTGTCGCCAGAAGCGCCGGGAAAAGCCGGGAGGCCGAAAGGCTGGTGTCGTTACTGGATGGGCACGCGGTAGGGCTGCCGTCCGCGGTTGACCTCGGTCTTGGGAAGATGGATCTCCAGCAGGCCGTTTTCGTAGGAAGCCCTGGCCTCCTCGGGCTTGACCTCCACCGGGAGAGGCAGGGTACGGGAGAACCGCCCAACAAAACGCTCGGCGTGGATGAAGTCCTCATCCCGGGCATCGTAGTTACGCTTCAATTCGCCTCGGATGGTGAGGGAGTCCGGGGTGACGTGGATCTCAATGTCGTCCTTGGACGCCACCCCCGGCAGTTCCGCCGTGGCAATGAGTTCGTCGGGTGTTTGGTGCAGGTCGATACGGGGCGCCCCGCCGTCACGGAAGGTGACGGGGCGCAGGAAGTCCCACATGCGGTTCATCTGTTCGCGGATGCTTGAAAGCTCGCTAAGAGGATCCCAGCGTCTGATGCTCAAGAATAACGCCTCCCTCAGGGTTTGTTTGTGTCCTTAAGATTCCCCGCCGGCCGGAGTGTATACGCCAGGGGCAGGGCCTTGCTGGCGCGGGCGGCATGCATTGGGTAAAATAGTAGGGATTGATTAAGAGACGGGGGAGTGGCTGTGGATCTTACCGAGAAGCGCCTGGAAAGCTGTTATGTATACCGCGGCAAGGTCCTGAATATGCGGGTCGACACCGTCGAACTGCCCGGCGGGAGACGCGGCACGCGGGAGGTGGTGGAATACGCGGGGGCGGTGGCGGTCGTGGCTCTGGACAGAGACGGGCGGGTGCTGCTGGTACGGCAGTATCGTTACCCCGTGGGCCGAGAATTGATTGAGATCCCGGCGGGCAAGCTTGAACCGGGTGAAGATCCGGCGGCCGCGGCGCGGCGGGAACTCGCGGAGGAAACAGGATCCACCGCCGGGCGCCTGGAGAGGCTGCTGCGCTTTTTCTCGACACCGGGGTTTACTTCGGAGGAGATGCACCTTTACCTGGCCACCGACCTTGAGCCGGGGCCGGCGGCGCCTGATGAGGATGAGTTCGTCGAGTTGGTCAGGGTGCCGCTGGATACAGCCCGGCGCATGGTGGAGCGGGGGGAGATCTGCGACGCGAAGTCCATCGTGGGTATTCTTACGGTCTGCGACCGCCTGCAAGACCGTTGAAAAACGAAGTTTTCAACGGTCTTGCAGGCCTCTAACGGGCTTCCTCAGCCCTCCAGTACCACCTTGCCGTCCTTAAGGCGGGCGGTGTGCAGGGTCTGGCTGCCGGGAGAGGTGTGCAGGTCGTCGGCCAGGACCCCGGCGATCGAGAGCATCGGGGATCCAAAGCCAAGGGCGACGACCACCGCCTCCGGGTCGCCAACGGTGCCGGCGCGGACCGTGCCGGTGCAACGGCCCATAACGAGGATGCTGCCGGCTGCGTCGACCCTGGCTCCGGGGTGGATATCACCCAGGACGACAACGTGGCCGTGGTCGCAACGGACATCCTGCCCGGAACGCAGGCTCCGGTCCACGAGCACCGCGGGTTCAGCGTCGGGAAGGCCCGGGAAGGCCGGGGCCTTCCCGGCGACCGGAACCGGGCGCGCCACGGTCCGGGGTTTGTCCTTGATGGGGATAAGCCCGTAACGGCTCACCAGTTGCTCAAGTTCCTGCTGCTGTTCCACCGGAATAGGGGCTGCGGCGGGGCGAAAAGTGAACCGGGCGCCCCGGAAAAACCCTCGTGCCTGTTCTAGTTTTTGATGCAGGTTGGCCTTGATGTCTTCAAAGTCCGCCGGGGGCAGGTAGATGACCAGCCCCTGTCGCGTTCCCTTAATCTGCACTTCCATGGCCAAATCGACCACCCCGCCTAAGAACTGCCAATAGTAGTGGTTTTTCGATAGGGACAGACATTTTCCCTCCCCTTCTGCATAAAAAAAAATCATCCCGTGCACGCTCACCTTTAGGTGTTTGGAAATCGCGCGAAGGAGGTCCCCGCATGCCGGAGTGGAGGAAGGATCCGGTTGTCAACCGCTGGGTGGTCATCGCCACGGAACGGGCCAAGCGGCCGACCGATTACCGCTGTACGGTTGACGAACTGAACCCCCAGGCCTGCCCGCTCTGTGTAGGGCACGAAGGTCAGACGCCACCCGAGATCCTGGCTTTCAGGGAGCCGGGAACGGCCGCCGACCGGGAAGGCTGGTGGGTCCGGGTGGTCCCCAACAAGTTCCCCGCGGTGCGGGCCGACGAAAGGCTTTTTTCCTGGTGGGACGGCGTTTACGAGGCGATGAACGGGGTCGGGGCGCATGAGGTAATTGTCGAGACGACGGAGCACGTGAGCAGCCTGGCGACCCAAAGTGACAAGCAGGTTGAAGAAGTGGTCTGGGCCTGGCGTGCCCGGTTGCTTGACCTCCGGAAAGACAGCCGCTTGAAGTACATCCTCATTTTTAAAAATAAAGGCCGGGTTGGGGGGGCCTCCCTGGAACACGCCCACTCCCAGCTGATCGCCACCCCTATGGTTCCGGTGGATATCGCCCAGGAGGTGACCGGCGCGGAGGAGTACCGCCGCCAGAAAGGCACCTGCGTGTACTGTGACGTTATCGCCCAGGAGACGGCACAGGACCAGCGGGTGGTTATCGATGGGGAAAGGTTCATCAGCCTGGCGCCCTTCGCCTCCCGCTTCCCGTTTGAAATGTGGATCCTTCCGAAGCGCCACCAGCCGGACTTCGGCCAGATCGTGGAGGAAGACGTCCGCGACCTGGCCCGTATTTTGCGGAGTTCTTTGGGCAAGCTGGCGGCCACGGTATGCGATCCGCCGTACAATATCCTCCTGCATACCGCACCGGTCAACGTGGAAGATGCCGGCCATTATCACTGGCACCTGGAGATACTCCCGCGTCTGACCGTCATGGCCGGCTTTGAACTGGGCACGGGGTACTTCATCAATCCCACACCGCCCGAACTCGCCGCGCGGGCGTTGCGGGATGCTTCGGCCGTGGCCCCGCACATGGCCGCGGCGGAAGCGGGAAGGGAGGCACGGCCGTATGTTTGATCGCCCGTTGAAAATCCTGCTGGTGGCCGCGGAGGTGGTACCCTTCGCCAAGACGGGGGGGCTGGCCGACGTCGCGGGCTCCCTTCCCAAGGCGCTGGCCACCGTGGTTGACCACGGTCTGCCGCGGAACGATGTCCGGGTGGCCATGCCGCGGTACAAGATGATCGAGGGAGCACAATACGTCACCGACTTCCCGGTTCCCGTCGCCGATAGCCTGCGCACGGCGGTCGTGCGCAAGAAGGAGATCGACGCTCACTTCCAGGGCACGCACGCCGCGGTCCCGGTGTACATGATCGACAACTATCACTATTTTTACCGTGACGGCATCTACGCCTTCCAGGACGACGCCGAGCGGTACACCTTCTTCTGCCGCGCCGTCCTGGAGATGCTGCCGCGACTGAACTGGCAGCCGGACATCATCCACTGCAACGACTGGCAGACGGGGCTCGTCCCGCTTTACCTGCACCATCTCTACGGCGACCGTCCCTTCTACCGGCGGATCGCCACCCTGTTCACCATCCACAACCTGCAGTACCAGGGGAATTTCCCGCGTGAGGTCCTGCAGGTGATCGGCCTGGGGCCGGAATTCTACCACCCCGACCGGCTGGAGTTTTACGGCACGGTGAGTTTTATGAAGGCCGGCCTGCTGTGGGCCGATGTCCTGAACACCGTGAGCCGGACCTACGCCCGGGAAATCCAGACCCCCGAGTTCGGCGAGAGGATGGACGGCATCCTGCGTCTGCGGGCCAAGGACCTGTACGGGATCGTCAACGGGATCAACTACCACGAGTTCGACCCGAAATCCGATCCCCGCCTGCACCGTAACTACGACGCCGAGCACCTGGAACACAAGAAGGAGAACAAGTACACGCTGCAGCGGGAGATGGACCTGCCGATCAAGGACGTCCCGGTGCTGGGGATCATCTCCCGCCTGGTGAACCAGAAGGGCCTGGACCTGATCGGGGAAATCATCGATGAACTGATGCATCTGGACATCCAGGTTGTGGTCCTGGGGACAGGCGACCAGTATTACCACCAGCTCTTTTCCACCATTAAGGCCCGGTACCCACAGAAAATGGGGCTGCACCTGGGCTTTAACGCCGTGCTGGCGCAGCGCATCTACGCCGGGGCGGACATGTTCCTGATGCCGTCCCGCTTCGAGCCCTGCGGGCTCGGCCAACTCATCGCCCTGCGTTACGGGACGATCCCCATCGTCCGCGAGACCGGCGGCCTGGCCGACACGGTGACGGAATACAACCCGGCGACCCGGGTCGGGAACGGCTTCGCCTTCCACGAGTACAGCGGGCGCGCGCTCCATGACACGATCACCCGCGCCCTGCGGCTCTATCGGGAGGACGCCGGCGCCTGGCAGCAACTGGTGCGCAACGCCATGGAGATGGACTTCTCCTGGGCGCGTTCCGGCGTCGAGTACCTCCAACTCTACCGCACGGCCATTGAGAAGCACATTGAGGAGCAGAAGAGGGCCGCCCGCATCGCGTAGCAGCCGGCGGACGATCTCTTGCGGACTGTTCATGGGCGCTTCTTCGGACCGGATGCCGCCTGGCCGGCATCGGGCAAGGTCCCGGGGAAGCGCCCCTTCACGTCCAGCCGGGCCGTTGGGTGAGGCCTGGAGGGGGTTCACGGCCGCCGGGCGACTTCTCGGCGGGCGTTTCTTTACGGTCCGGCGCCGTCCCGGCTAGAATCGGGAAAACGAAGGAGGGGAAACGATGACCGATACCGCTCAACGCCGTGCCGAGTACCGGCGCCGGCAGACGGCCTTCCAGCGCCTCCTGGCGGAGAACGGGCTGGACGGAGCGATGATCGTGGAGGCCGCGGACCTGGTCTACCTGACCGGCACCCATCAGAATATGCACCTCTACGTCCCGGCCGAAGGACAACCGCTGTTGATGGTCCGGCGCGACCTGAACGCGGCGCGGGAAGACGCACTGGTGGATAATATCGTGCCCCTGCGCAGCTTCCGCGACCTCCCGCGGCTGATGGCCGAGGCCGGGCTGCGCCCGCCGGCCCGCCTGGGCCTGGAGTTCGACATCCTGCCGGTGGCCTTTTTCCAGCAATACCAGCGGGTCTTCCCGGAAACCCGTTTCGCCGACTGCTCCGCTATCCTGCGCCGCCAGCGGGCGGTCAAGAGCGACTACGAGCGGATGCTGCTGCGCGAGGCGGGCCGGCGCATGGACGCCCTCTACGCCCGCCTGCCCGAAGTGATCGCCGTCGGCCGCGGCGAGGCCGAAGCGGCCGGGCGCTTCGAGGCGCTCGCGCGGACGGCCGGGCACCAGGGGCTGGTGCGCATGCGGGGCTTCAACGCGGAGATCTTCTGGGGGCATTTCCTGGCCGGGGAGAGCGCGGCGCGGCCGGGACCCTTCGACGGCGCGGCCGGGGGGCCGGGACCGGGACCCGCGTTCCGCTTTGGCTCAAGCGGACGTCCGATCATGCGCGACGAGCCGATCCTCGTGGACTATCCGGGGGTTTTCGACGGCTACCTTGTCGACATCACCCGCATCGTGGTCGTCGGCCGCCTGAGCGCGGAGCTGGTGAGGGCGCATGAAGTGGCGCTGGAGATCCAGGAGCATCTGGTGCGGGAGGCGCGGCCGGGAGCGACGGCGGGCGCCCTCTACGACCTGGCCCTCGGGATGGCCCGCGACGCGGGGCTGGATGCCTACTTTATGGGATACGGCAATCCCGTGCCGTTCGTCGGGCACGGGGTGGGGATCGAGCTGAACGAATGGCCGGTGATCGCCCGCGGCGCCGCGGACGTGCTGGAGGAGGGGCATGTCCTGGCCCTGGAGCCGAAGTTCGTTTTTCCCGGTCAGGGCATGGTGGGGATCGAGAACACCTTCATCGTTGGCGCGGCCGGCCTGGAGCGGATCACCAACTTCCCGGACGCCGTAATGGAGATCTAACACCCCGGCACGAAGGGGTTTCTCAGGCGGTTACCCCAAAGATGCCTCCCAGAACTCCTGCGGACGCGGTCAGGAGCAGCTTGGTTCCGATGCCGAGCAGGGTAAGCGGCTCGGAGAGGATGAAGGCGGATACGAACAAGGTGAGCAGGAAAAAGCCGAGGCCGACGGCAAGCCCGTGCCAGAGACCTTTGCCCCCCGCCTGGCGCGAAGCGGCCGAGGCGCCGAAGGCCACGCCGAAGAAGATGGCGAAGGACGTGGCCCAGGGAAGCAGGGCCTCCGAAAGGCTGGAAAAGTAAAAGACGACAGAGGCGAAAAGGCTCAGCGCAATCACGCCGAGCACGGCCAGGAGCAGGCCCCGTCCGACCGCTTGCCAGTTTAGGAGCCCCGCCCGCGGTGTTTCATTGTTAAAGGCCATAAAGCATTCTCCTCCCGGGCATTCGTCTGACGCATTGTTATGCCGCGCGAGCCCGGGATATGTTTTCTTTTTGCCGCCCGGCACCGGCGCGGGAGGCCTGAATGGGACGGCCGCCTCGGTGGAGAGGCGGGACAGCCGGACAAGGGGACCGAGGACGGACGTGAAGCGGTCCAGGACGTCGATATCCCTCAGGATCTCGATTCCCAGCATCCTTCCTTCCGCCCGGGCGAACGCGGCGGCGATCCGCATAGGGAACCGGATACCTAGTTAAGAATGAGGTTGAGGCTGTGGGCGAGCGGGAGCACAAACATAAACACTAGCACCGCCCGAACGGGGCGGCAAGGGGGAAAGGAAGTGCGCGTGGGGCTGACCGGCGCGCAAGGGGTGGGAAAGACCACCTTGGCGCGGGAACTGGCTCGGATCCTGGGCTGGCGTTTGATCGAAGAGCAGGCGCGCGTCGTTTTCGCGCGCTGCCCGCAGACCAAGGGTAAGTTCAGCAGCGCCTTTCAGTGGCGTTGCCTTGCGGAGCAGATCAGGCTGGAGGAGGATGGGGACGACTTCATCGCCGACCGGACGGTGATCGATAACGCCGCCTACTGGATCAAGTGGCGCATGGCGCACTCTTCGAGTGCCGAGAACCTCGCCTATTACCGGCGCTGCCAGGCCCAGGCCGCGAAATACGACCTCGTGATCTATGTGCCGCCGGAGATCCCCCTGGTCGCCGACGGCTTCCGCAGTACAAACACGGAATACCAGGCGGAGATGGACTGGCTGATCAGCACCCTGATGCGAGGCCTGGTGCCCCCGAAACGCCGCCTGACCGTTACCGGCTCCATGGACGAGCGGGCGGCCCGGGTACTGGAGCGCATCAAGAAGCTGGCATCGATGCCACAAGCTTCATATACTGGGTGGTATGAAGGACCGGGGGAGTGGGCCGATGCGCCTCCGCGTGATGACCTACAACATGCGCCACGGCCAGGGCATTGATGGCCGGGTGTCGCTGAGGAGGGTACGCCGGACCATCGCCGGGGCGGTCCCCGACCTGGTAGCGCTGCAGGAGGTCGACCGCCTGGTATGGCGGTCGGGTTTCGTCCCCCAAGACGCTTGGCTGGGCCTGTCGCTGAAAATGTACCGGGCTTTCGGCCCTGCCATCCGGTGGAGGGGGTTTACGGCTTTCGGGAACGCCATCCTCAGCGGCCGGCCTCTTCTGGGTGCGGTGAACTACTCCCTTCCCGGCAAAGGGGAAAGGCGGGGCCTCCTGGTGGCCCGCCGGCCGGACTTCACGCTGGCCTGTACCCATCTGGGGCTGGACGCCGGGGAGCGCCGGGAACAGGTGGCGGCGATCCTCGAGATCCTCCGCCGCTACGACGGGCCGCTCATCCTGGCCGGAGATTTTAACTGCCGCAGGGAAGACCCCGAGCTGGAGGAACTGCATTCTTTCCTGCGGGATACGGCGCCGGACGCCCTACCCTACACCTACCCGGCCGAGCGCCCCTCGGTGAAGGCTGATTACATCTTTGTTTCCCCGCATTTTACCTGCCATAGCCTTTACGCCCCTCATTCGCCCGCATCGGATCACCTCCCACTGTGCGCCGACCTCGAGGTCGTGCTCCTGGAAGACTGCGGGCTTATTGGTCAGAAGGCGTCACTGGGCGCTTTCCAGACCGAATTCCCTGGTGAGCTTGGTGAGAGCGCGTTTTTCGATACGGGAGACATAGCTCCGGGAAATACCCAGCTTGCGGGCTATTTCCTGTTGGGTACGCTTAGCACCGTCGACCAGGCCGAAACGCAGGGCGATGACTTTCTTCTCCCGCCGCGTTAGGTGTTTGAGTTTATTCCGCAGGCGGTCCTGCTCGAAAATGGTCTCCACGTGGGCCTCGACCGCCTCCGGTGCGGTTCCCAGCACATCGCTGAGAGTGATCTCATTGCCTTCCTTGTCAACCCCGATCGGGTCCTGGAGGGAGACCTCCGCCCGCGTCTTTTTCACGGCACGCAGGTGCATCAGGATTTCCTTCTCGCTGACACCAGGTAAAATCTCCGCCCCGGGAGACCCTGACGTGGATGGTGACCTCCTCTCCGGGACCGATCAGGACGGCGTCAACCATGCGCTCTACTAACCGCCGTCGGTTTTCGGTTTCAAGGTCGTCCATGGCGTCAAGTATTCGGCAGGCGGCGGCAATGAGTTCCCGGTTGTTCCGGTGCAGGTTAAGGAGCCTGGCCTCGAGCCTTTTACGTTCCTCGGCCAGGGCCGCGGTCCGGACCGACGTCTGCCGCAGGACGGTCTCCCACTCCCGGCGGTCACACAGGCCGGCGGCGAAGGCCCGGCTGGCGGCGGCACGCCGCTCTCCCAGGCGGCCCGTCTCCTTCTCCAGACGGGCCAGGGCGGCCTCGGGGTCTTCCGCCGGGAGGTCCCGAGTATCGCGGAGGACCTCCGCCAGGCACTCCGGGGCGTAGAGGGTTTCCTTCGTCCAGGCCCAGACCGCCCCTTCCAACAGGCCGGCGGACCAGCGCACCTTTTCCGGATGGGTCCCGGGGCAAAAGTAGTAGGCGTAGGGATGAGGGCGGGCGCGGACCTGTTGGGCCCGGGCGGGGGCCCCGCAGACGGCGCAGCGGACCAGTCCCTTGAGGAGGTAGGCCCGCCGGCTGCGCGACCCCTGCCGCGCCAGGCCGGCCGCGACCCGCTCCTGGGCGGCCTGCCAGCGGGCGGGATCCACCAGGGGCGGGACGGGCACCGCGATCCATTGGTCCCGGTCGCGCAGGAGCGGGCGCCGCCTTTCTTCGGGGGGGCGGTAACGGTTAAGGGCCAGATCCTTGCAGTCATAACGGTTGGCCCAGAAGATGCCGGTGTAAACGGGGTTGGTCAGGATTTGCCGGATAACCTGGCGGTGCCAGTGCGGGGCGCTGCGTGGGGGGATTCCGAGGGCGTCCAGACGGCGGGCAATGGCGACGTAACTCAGTCCGTCCCTGACAAACAGGTCGTAGATCGTCCGCACCACCGCGGACTCCGCCGGGTGGGGGACAAGCGTCGCCGCTTCCGGGTCGTAGGCGTAGCCGTAGGGGCGGTGGGCCTGCGGCATCCGCCCGGCGCGAGCCTTCTGGATACGGCCCGCCATGGTCCGTTCGCGGATTTTCTCCTTCTCATACTGGGCCACGGCCCCGCGGATGGCATAGAAAAGCTGCCCCTCCGGCGTGTTCCGCCACTCGAAGTTAACAAACTCCAGGGTGGCCCCGGAGCGCTCTATCTCCTCGGTGATGAGGAGTTGGTGGACAACGTTGCGGGCAAAGCGGTCCGGATCCAGAACCACGATCAGGTCGACCCCGCCCTGCCTTAGCGTCTCACGCAACCGGGTGAGGCCGGGCCTGGCCAGTACCGCCCCGCTGACCCCTTCGTCCCGGTAGACGGCTACTTCGGTGGCCCCGAGCCGCCGCGCGCGCTCTTCACAGGCGGCCGCCTGGTAGTCCAGGCTGTAGCCGCATTTCGCCTGTTCTTCCGATGAGACGCGGACGTAGATCGCCGCCCGCACGGTCCGGCCGCCACCCTCCGCCTTTACCGCCGGGGCGCCCCTTTGCGCCGGTATAACCCCCGCCGAAGGATCGTCAGCCAACGGGCCAGGTCGCGCAGGCAGGCCAGCTTGTGCCGCCGCTCCTCGCCCGGAGTGGCGACGGGGACAAGTCGCAGCCTGGCTGCCCGCCGCTGGGCCTTGGCGGCTTTGCCCCGGGACTTGGCGGGCGCTTTATTTCCTTTTTTAGGCACTGTTTTCACGGGATCTCCCCTCCCCATTCCCGATGTATGGTCCGAACCTCCGTGGCTGACCAGGGATTTCATGGCATCATGCCGGGGCTGCTATTCTTAGCCGGCGGGCAGGGGAATATATCCAAAAAGGGAGGGAGAAGACGGCCAACAGGAAAAGGGGGGGACGGCGGGCATGCTGATCATGTCCTTTGCGGGGAAGGCGCGGGAGTTCAGGGTTTGGCTGAGCGCATGGCGGAGAACGATCGATCCGGAGGGGCGCACGGCGCTCTTCCGGCGCTGGGTGCACTAAAATGCGAAGTGAGATGTGGGGTGTGAGATGTAAGAACAGCGGATGGGAATTCGCGAAGCGAATTCCTTCAAGCCTCTCACTTCTGACTTCTCACTTCCCACCTCTCTTATGGCGGGCTCGGCTGACGGGCGTTAGCCCGGGGGCACTTGAGGAGGCGGGGGAGCGGCATGAGCAAGGGCGCCGCTAGCCGGCGTCCTTGCTCATTTTCCCTTACGGGTCTTCCCACCGCGGCGGCGCTCCTGTCGTTCGGCCGCCTGGCGGTGCTTGAACTCCAGGATCTCCAGGAACCCCATCGGGCTGTTGTTGATCTTCGTACCGCGAGCCTTCTCGTCCAAGGCCGATGCCCCCTTTGACTTTCAAGGTTAGTGACCGTGGATGAGCGCCGGCAGGCAGCGCACGCAGGTCCAGACGCTTTCCCCCTGGCGGCGGATGGGAAGCAGGGCGCGGTCGTTGTCGTCGGCGCCACAGAAGGAGCAGCGGATGCGTGAGTCGCCCACGGCGTGTTCCCGCCGTTCGGCGAGGTGGCGCTCCACGGCCTTCTCGTCAAAGGCCGGCGCCTCTCTTTCCTCGATACTCAGGGCGCCGGTGGGGCAGACCCCCAGGCAGAATCCCGCCCCGTCGCAGAGTTCCTCGCGAATGACCTTGGCTTTTCCACCCCGCATCTCGATCGCGCCCTCGGCGCACGGGATGACACACCGCCCGCAGCCGTTACAGAGTTCCTCATCAATGCGGACGATCTTCCGGCGTGCCATAACAGCTCCCCTCCTCCGGGTCCTGATATTTATACTTTACCGGGGCGGTGCGGGGGATACTGTGACCGCGGTCACGGCGGCCCCGTTTTTACTTACGGTCAGCGAGAACTCGTTTTCGATGCAGCGTGCAGCGTAGGTAGCCAGGCGCGCCCCCCGGATGGGGTTGAAGGTGTTAATGGCTTTGATCAAACCGATGGTACCGATAGAAATGAGGTCGTCCAGGTCCTCACCCGTGTTATCATACTTTTTTATTATGTGGGCCACCAAACGGAGATTGTGTTCGGTGAGGATGTTGCGCGCCTCCTCATCGCCGGCCAGCATCCGTTCCAGGCATTCCTTTTCTTCCTCCGGCGAGAGGGGCTGGGGGAAAGTGTTGTTGGTGATATACGAGAGGAGCAGCAAAAGGCCATTGATAACCGAGAGCATACCCAGGCTAAGGATAGCCGGTAGCATCGACGCACCTCCCAGGTTAGGCTGCATGTAGATTATATGACGCTGTTCGACTCCTGGTGCCGGGGGGCGCGTCCTTTTCTGCGGCGGCGGGGAATCCTGGGAAGGGAAACATCCGGCCCTTGCCGAAGAATGGGGGAAAACGGCCGGGGTGTCCGGTTTGGGGGGAACGATGCTTGGAAGCGGCAGCTTCGGCGGCCATCCTGGCCGGGGGCAAAAGCACCAGAATGCGGACCGCCAAGGCCTTCCTGGAGGTTGGGGGGCAGGCGGTCATCTCCCGTATCGTGACCGAACTGGCCTGCAGGTTCGACGAGGTCCTGGTGGTAACGAACGAGCCGTCCCGGTATGAGGGTGTGGGCGGGCGCGTGGTGACCGACATTATCCCCGGCAGGGGCCCGCTGAGCGGCATCCACTCCGCCCTCCACCATGCCGCCCATCCCCTGGTTTTCGTTACCGCTTGTGACATGCCGTTTGTCAGCGGCATTCTGGCCCGCGGGCTGGTGGCCCTGATAGACGGCTACGACTGCGCGGTCCCTGTGGTGCACAACTACGTCGAGCCGCTGTTCGCCGTCTACCGCCGGTCCTGCCTGAAACCCATCGAGGATTGCCTGAATGAAGGCCGTCTGAAGGTGGTTGATTTATTTTCCCGGGTGCGGGTAAAGTATATCAAAGAGTCGGAGATCCCCGGGCCGGTAATGCCGGAGACCTTTTTCAACATCAATTATCCGCGGGACTGGGCGCGTGCCCGCGCCATGGTCCGCCACGGCGGGACGCCGCCTGAATTACCCCCCTTTATCTGTATCGCGGGCACCTCGGGTGCCGGCAAGACCGTCCTGGTCACCAGACTGGTGCACGCCTTGCGGAGGCGGGGGCTGAGGGTGGGGACGGTGAAGCACGCCCCGCACGGGGCCGAACTCCTGGTGGAGGGCACTGACTCTTGGCGGCACTTCCAGTCCGGCGCGGAGATGTCGGTGGTCGTTACCCCGGACGCGGTAGCCGCGGTACGGCGGACGGGGGAAGAAACGCCGTTGGAGGATGTTCTGGCCGGAATGACCGGGGTCGACCTCGTCCTGGTGGAAGGCTATAAGGGAAAGACCTATCCGAAGGTTATTGTGAATTCCGGCGACCCTGGACCGGTAGACACGGCCGGCGCGGTGACCGTGGCCGGGGCCGCCGTTCCCGGCCTGGCGGTGCCGACCTATGACCGCGACGACATAGCGGGCCTGGCGCGGGAGGTCCTGCGTTACTTGGGGCTGGAGCTAAACGAGGAGTGAGGCGTTTCGTGTTGCGACTGCTGAATCCCGACCAGGTCGTATCCTCATTGTTCGACATCGACCTGGACGCCCTGGCGTGGCGGGGCATCAGGGGCTTGATCTTCGATCTGGACAATACCATCGTCGAACGCGGCGCGCCGGCCTTCACCCCCGAGGTCCTGGACTGGCTGGAGAGCGCACGGCGGCGCGGGTTTGAGATCGCCATCGTTTCCAACAACCGCACCCGGCGCGCCGTGGCCATGGCCCGCGAGCACGGAATTCCCGCCGTGTTTCGTGCCGCCAAGCCCCGGCGCCGGCCCTTCCGGAAGGCCCTGCGCTTCCTCGGCCTGGCGCCGCACGAGACGGCGGTGGTAGGTGATCAGTTGTTTACCGATGTCTTCGGCGGCAACCGCCTGGGCATGTACACCATCCTGACGCGGCCCCTGCCGGGACCGGAGTTCATAGGCACTCGCCTGATTACCCGGAAGCTGGAGAAGCTGTTTTTGCCCAGGATCTGGCGCCGCCACGGCTTCGTGTCGGGAGAGCAGGGCCATGCCTGACGCCGCGACTAGGCTCTGCGGTCTGTTGGGCCATCCGGTACGTCATTCCCTTTCCCCCGCGATGCAGAACGCCGCCTTTCAGGCGGCGGGGCTGAATGTGGTGTACCTCGCCTTCGATGTGCTCCCATCGGAGCTGCCGGCTGCTGTGGCCGCCGTCCGCGCCCTGGGCCTGGCGGGGGTCAACGTCACGGTGCCGCACAAGGAAGCCTGTCTTCCGCTGTTGGACGAGCTGGACCCGGAGGCGTCGGCCGTCGGGGCCGTTAACGTGGTCGTGGTCCGTGACGCCCGGTTGGTGGGGTACAACACGGACGGGGACGGCTTCATCCGCGCCCTGCGGGAGGCCGGGGCCGAACCTCGCGGGCGGGCGGCGTTTATTCTCGGGGCGGGAGGGGCGGCACGTGCCGTCGCCGTGGCCCTGGCCCTGGCGGGTGCGGCGCGGATCACCATCACCAACCGGACGCCCGAACGCGCGGCGCGACTCGCCGCCGACCTGACGGCCCTCGGCGCACAGGCCGGAACCCTGTCCTGGGAAGCCCTGGCCGAAGAGGCCCCGGAGGGAAAAACCGCCGTGGCCGCTTCCGAGTTGATCATTCAGACAACGACGCTCGGCATGCACCCCCGCGCGGACGCCGTCCCGCCGTTACCGGCGCGGTGGTTCAGTCCGCGCCACATCGCCTGCGATCTGGTCTACAATCCTCGGGAGACAAGGTTCCTGGCCGCGGCCCGCGCCCGGGGGGCGCGCGTTGTGGACGGTCTGGGGATGCTGCTGCACCAGGGGGCGGCCTCGTTCGAACTGTGGACGGGTCAGCCCGCGCCCCTGGAGGTCATGCGGCGTGCACTCGAGGCGGAGATCACATGTCGTCAAGGTAACTGCCACAAGACTTAAAGGACTGTTGAAAAAACGAGCATGCCGTTTTTCAACGGTCTGACGGGAGACTGATCAATGTTACGCTATCTAACGGCCGGCGAGTCCCATGGCCGGGCCCTGGTCACCATTGTCGAGGGGCTGCCCGCGGGCCTCCCGGTCAGGGTGGAACAGATCGATGCCCAACTCGCCCGGCGCCAGGGCGGATACGGCCGTGGCGGGCGCATGCGGATTGAACAGGACCGGGCGCGGATCCTTTCCGGGGTCCGGGGGGGCCGGACCCTCGGCTCGCCGGTGGCCCTGTTGATCGAGAACCGGGACTGGGCGAACTGGTCCGAGGTGATGGCTGCCGGCCCGGAGGCGCGGGTCGACGGGCGGGTCGTCACCCGGCCCCGCCCGGGGCACGCCGACCTGGCCGGGGCGCTGAAGTACGGGCACCGCGACCTGCGCAACGTGCTGGAGCGCGCCAGCGCGCGGGAGACGGCGGCGCGGGTGGCCGCCGGTTCCCTGGCGAGGCGGCTGCTGGAGGAACTGGGGATCGAAATCGTCGGGATGGTAGTGCGGGTCGGCACGGAGACGGCCCAGATGCCCGACAAGCGCCCGGACGAACTGCGGGCGCGGGCGGCGGCCTCGGCGGTGATGTGCCCGGACCAGGTCGCATCCCAGCATATGATGGAGGCCATCGACCGTGCCCGGGACACCGGCGATACCCTGGGCGGGGTCTTCGAGGTCCACGCCTACGGCGTCCCGCCGGGCCTGGGCAGCCACGTTCACTGGGACCGTAAACTGGACGGTCGGCTGGCACGGGCATTAATGAGCATCCAGGCCGTCAAGGGGGTGGAGATCGGGGACGGCTTCGCGGCCGCCGCCAGCCCCGGCTCCGCCGTCGGTGATGAGATCTACTACAGCAGAGAACGCGGGTTATACCGGATGACCAACCGTGCCGGAGGCATCGAGGGCGGGATGACCAACGGGCAGCCGGTGGTTGTGCGGGCGGCGATGAAGCCCATCCCCACTCTGCGCCGCCCGCTGGCGAGCGTCGACCTGGCGACGAAGGAACCGGTGGCCGCGGCCTACGAGCGTTCCGATATCTGCGCCGTACCCGCGGCCTGCGTCATAGGGGAGGCGGTCATGGCCTGGGAACTGGCTGCGGCCTGCCTGGAGAAGTTCGGCGGCGACACCCTGGACGAGGTGCGCGAGGCTCTTGTCCGCTACCGGGAGCGTCTTGGGGCGTTCGAATCGTGAAGAACATCGTTCTGATCGGCTTCATGGGCACCGGGAAGAGTTCGATCGGGCGCCGGCTGGCGCGACGCCTGGGACGGCCCTTCCTGGACACCGACGCCGAGATCGAGCGCCTGACCGGTAAGACGGTGGACCGCATCTTCGCCGAGGACGGCGAGGTCCGTTTTCGTTCCGAAGAGAGGCTCCTGTGCGCCAAGCTGTCCCGGCCGCAGGGCCTGGTCGTCGCCACCGGCGGCGGTATGGTCCTCAACCCGGAGAACGTGCGGTTGCTGCAGGCGGGAGGGGTCCTGATCGCCCTGCGCGCCGACCCGGAGACGATTTACCGGCGGGTACGGCGCAAGAGAACCCGCCCCCTTCTCCGGGGGGACCTGAGAGAGCGGATCGCCGTCCTGCTCCGCCAGCGGCAGGGCGTTTACGCGGTCGCCGAGTTTTCCGTGGACACCGGGCTCCTGACCATTGACCATGCAGTGGGGCGTATCCTGGGCTACCTGAAGGAGAGACATGGGATTGAAGACGCGGGAACTGATTGTACCGCTGGGCCGTCGTAGTTATCCGGTAATCATCGGCGCCGGTATCCTTGACCTGGCGGGGCTGCAGTCGGCCGCGGCCGCCCAGGGCGAGAAGGTGATGGTGATCACCAACTCCACGGTGGGGGGCCTGTACGGCCGTCCGGTCCGGGAGAGCCTTGAACGGGCCGGGCGTACCGTCGTGTGGGCCGAGATGCCGGACGGCGAGGAATACAAAACGCTGGAGACCGTCGCCGCCCTCTATGACCAGGCTTTCTCCGCGGGACTGGACCGCGGCGGCCTGGTCGTCGCCCTGGGCGGGGGCGTGGTCGGGGACGTGGCCGGATTCGCGGCCGCGACCTACATGCGGGGAGTGGCCTTCGCCCAAGTTCCCACGACCCTGCTGGCCCAGGTGGACAGCAGCGTCGGGGGCAAGGTGGGGGTGAACCACCCCAAGGGCAAGAACATCATCGGCGCCTTCTACCAGCCCCGCTTTGTCCTGGCCGATGTCCGCACGTTATGCACTTTGCCGGCGCGGGAGATCCGTGCCGGCCTCGCCGAGGTCATCAAGTACGGCGTCATTCGCGACGCCGCTTTCTTCGCCTGGCTGGAAGAAAACCTGGACCGGCTCCTGGGGCTGCGTGAGGACGCGCTCGCCGAGGCCGTATACCACTCCTGCCGCATTAAGGCCGAGGTCGTGGCCGCGGACGAGACAGAACAAGGGCTGCGGGAGGTCCTGAACTTCGGGCACACGGTGGGCCATGCCCTGGAAAGCCTGACCTCTTACAGGGCCTATCGCCACGGCGAGGCCGTCGCCGCCGGGATGGTGGCGGAGGCCCGCCTGGCGATGGCCGAAGGGATGCTGAGCGAAGCGGACTACCGCCGCCTGTGCGCCCTGGTGGCGCGCGCCGGGCTGCCGGTTGAACTGCCGGACCGCTGGGGGCCGGAGGAGTGGCTGGAGCATTTCACCCGGGACAAGAAGACCAGGGATGGGCGGGTGGCCTTTGTTCTCCCGACGGCCATCGGGCGGGTGGTGGTCCGCCAGGATCTGCCTTCGTACGCGGTTGTGTCCGGTTTGTTCGGGACGGCAAAAGGTGGGTGAGGCGGGTGCCTGAGGAGATGGAAAGCCACGCTAAAAAACTGCTGGGGGAACTCTTGGTCGAGGCCGGGGTGATCACCGTCGATCAGTTGCGGCGTGCCCTGGAAGAGCAGGCACGCAACGGCGAGCGCCTGGGAAGGGTGCTGGTGCGAATGGGTTTCGCCAGGGAGGAGGACATCACCACCGTCCTGGGGGAGCAGTTGGGCTTCGGACAGGCCGGGCAACTGCAGCCGGACGACCTTGGCCTCCTGGATCTGTTGCCGGAACAGGTAGTGAAACGCTATCGAGTCTTTCCTCTCCGGCGGGAGTCGGACCGCCTGACGGTGGCCATGGCCGACCCCACGAACCTGATGGCCATCGACGATCTGCGCCTGCTCACCGGCCTCGAAATCAGGCCGGTACTGGCCGGCGAGTGGCAGATCGACGGGGCCATTAAGAAATATTACGGAATGTCCGAACTGGAAAAGGCCTTCAGGGAGATCCAGATTGTCGAGGACGAAACCCTGTCCTTGGACCAGGGAGAGGCGGCCAACCCCGACGAGCCGCCCATCGTCCGCCTGATCAACGGGATTATCGTGCAGGCCGTGGAGCAGGGAGCCAGCGATGTCCACATCGAACCGGGCCCGAAGGATGTGCGCGTGCGCTTCCGCATCGACGGGATGCTGCGCGAGGCAATGCAATTGCCACTGAAGGCACGTGCCTCCCTGGCGGCCAGGGTGAAGATAATGGCGCAACTGAATATTGCGGAACGCCGCCTCCCCCAGGAGGGGAGGATCCACATCAGGTACCGCGGCCGGGAGATCGACCTGCGTGTTTCCCTTCTTCCGACCATCTTTGGCGAAAAGGCGGTTATTAGGCTCCTGGACCGTAACCAGTTAGTGACCGACATTGCGCGGCTGGGTTTTGCGCCGGCCAACCTGGAGAAGTTTTGCCGCCTCCTTCAGGCCGGTCACGGAATGATCCTGGTTACTGGTCCCACCGGCAGCGGGAAAACCACCACCCTTTACGCCGCGCTCAAGGAAATCTGCGTGCCGGAGCGGAACATCGTTACTGTCGAAGACCCGGTGGAGTACGTCCTGGATGGCATTACGCAGTGCCAGGTCCGGCCCGGGATCGGCTACACTTTCGCGGTCGCGCTGCGGGCCTTGCTGCGGCAGGACCCGGACGTGATCATGATCGGAGAGGTACGCGACTCCGAGACCGCCCAGATCGCCGTCCGAGCGGCGACCACCGGCCACTTGGTCCTTTCCACCCTGCATACGAACAACGCCGTGGGGGCGGTGGTGCGCCTGGCGGATATGGGTATTGAACCCTATCTTGTGGCCTCGTCCGTCCTGGGTGTCGTCGCTCAGCGGCTGGTGCGGGTGATCTGCCCCCGGTGCCGCGAGCCTTACCCCCTTGAAGCTTTCTCCCCGGAGCGCGCCTTTCTCGGATTGGGACCGGATGAGCCAGCGATGTTGTACCGCGGCCGGGGCTGCGGGCACTGTGGGCAGACGGGCTACCGCGGCCGCACGGCGGTCCAGGAGTTGCTCCTTCTCGACCGGGCACTTCGCGCCCTGATTACCGAAGGCCCCCCGGCGCATGAGATCTGGCAGGCGGCTCGTGAGAGGGGCCTTATCAGCCTGCGTGACGATGCCGTGGGCAAGGTCCGGGACGGCATTACCACGGTGTCCGAAGCCGTGCGGGCCGTATTGATAGACGAGGAGGATTAGGGAGCCGATGAGAATGGAATCCCTCTTGAAGCTGGCCGTCGAAACGGGGGCTTCGGATCTGCACCTTACGGTAGGCAGCCTGCCGGTCCTGCGCCTTGACGGGCGCCTTACCCCCCTGGACGACCCCGCCCTTGGCGCCGCGGGCGTCATGCCCGACCTGACGCACAGCCTGACCCCGGAGGACACCGAAGACCTGGCCAGACAGGTGATGGACGAGAGGCAGCGCCGGGAATTCTCAGCACGGGGGGAGATCGACTTTTCTTTTTCCCTGCCTGGGAAAGGGCGCTTCAGGGTCAATGCCTACCGGCAGCGCGGCAGCGTTGCCATGGCGATACGCCCTGTGAAAATGGAAATCCCTTCTGTGGCCGAACTCGGGCTGCCGTCGGTGGTCACGCAGCTGGCCCTGTTGCAGCGGGGATTGGTCCTGGTCACGGGTCCGACCGGCAGTGGCAAGTCGACCACCCTTGCGGCTATGATTGACCTTCTGAACAGTGAGAGGCGCTTGCATATCATCACCATCGAGGACCCCATCGAGTATATTCACCGCCACCGCCGCTGCCTGATCAACCAGCGGGAGATCGGGCTGGACAGTGAGTCGTTTGCCTCCGCCTTGCGGGCGGCGATGCGCGAGGATCCGGACGTTATCCTGGTCGGCGAGATGCGCGACCTCGAAACGATCAGCACCGCGATTACCGCCGCCGAGACCGGCCACCTGGTCCTGGCCACTCTTCACACCCTGAACGCCGTCCAAACCATCGATCGTATTGTTGATGTTTTCCCTCCGCACCAGCAGCAGCAAATCCGGTACCAACTCGCCCTTGTGTTGCAGGGGGTCATCTCCCAGCAGCTCATCCCGCGCCAGGACAGCCGGGGGCGCGTACCGGCCGTCGAAGTGATGATCGTTACTCCCGCCATCCGCAATTTGATCCGGGAAAATAAGACGCACCAGATCGCCAGCCATATCCAGACCGGCGCCCGGAGCGGGATGCAGACCATGGAAAGTTCACTTGCGCATCTCTATCGGCAGGGGCTGATCAGCCTGCAGGAGGCCCTGGATCGTGCCCCCGATCCGGAGACATTGAGGCGGTTGCTAAATATGTAACAATACTGAATGCTTTTATTTAAATCTTTGTTGAATAACCCATTAATCGTCGATTATAATCATAAAAAACATGTCTTAGGGCAATTTCTCTAAGACCAGAAATATGCAAAACCACGGATCCCCGGAAAGTGTTTTCCAGTGCAGCCGGGCTGCCAAAAAAATTGAGCCAACTGTCGAATGAGCCGGAGGGCAGGATGCCGCAGACCTATCTTTACAGGGCCCGTGACATTCACGGCCGGCTGTTCAGGGGCCGGATCGAAGCGGAGACGTCCCTTGCGGCGGCAGCCACCTTGCGTTCCCGCCATTACTTCGTCACGGAAATGCGCCCGGCGCCCGACACCAGCCGCGAACTTGCAATGCGCATACCGTGGGTGGGAAAAGTCGGCGTACGAGAGATGGCCGTTTTCTGCCGCCAGTTTGCGACCATGATTGAGGCCGGAGTGCCTATCCTCGGGGTCCTGGAGATCCTGGTTCGCCAGACCGACAACGTTGCGCTGCGAAAGGCGTTGATCGCGGTAATCGCCGACCTGCGGGGCGGGCGTACTCTTGCGCAGGCCCTGGAAGCACAGCCTTGCGTTTTTCCGCCCCTCCTCGTGAGCATGGTTAAGGCCGGCGAGGTAGGCGGCGTGCTCGATACCGCTCTCACCCGCATGGCCGAACACTTCGAGCGGGAACACGACCTGCTGGAGAAGGTAAAGTCGGCCATGACTTACCCCTTGATACTGCTTGTCGTGGGCTTTCTAGCGGTCGGTTTCCTGGTTACGTTTGTTCTGCCAAGTTTTATTGACATCCTGGCGAACGTGGGCGTTCCACTGCCCCTGCCGACGCGCGTGTTGATGGCCATGAGCGGGTATTCGCACCAATACTGGTACCTGGTCCTGGCCGTTACCATCGGCGGGTTCCTTGCCTTGGGCCAGGCCTTGCGGCAGCCCAGGGTACGCGAAGCCCTGGACGGTTTATCCCTGCGCCTGCCTGTTTTCGGACCTCTTCTGACCAAGGTGGGTGTTTCCCGCTTCTGCCGGATGCTGGCCACCCTCCTGGGAGCCGGTGTCCCGCTCCTGCAGGCACTGGAGATTGTGAAGGGCACCGCTGGCAACGCCGTTCTGGCCCGGGTCGCTGCGGCCGCCCGGCAGGCCGCCAGCGAGGGCCGGGAGCTGGCCGCGGTTCTGGCCGAAAGCCCGATCATCCCGCCGCTGGTCGGGCGTATGGCGGCAGTCGGGGAGGAGACCGGCGCGCTGGACCGGATGCTGGAGAAAGCCGCCGACTTCTATGACCGGGAGACCAACGCTACCGTGTCCCGCCTGTCGTCTCTGCTTGAGCCCGCGCTGCTGGTCTTTATGGGGGTGGTGGTAGGGACGGTGGTCATAGCCATCCTTTGGCCGATGTTCAGGGTCATCAGCGGCGCCGGGCTGATGGCGGGGATGTAAAGTTCCGCAGTAAGATGCCTCAGGCGAGGAGGGGTGATGAGGGCTTTCGGGGAGGGGAAACCTTTCGACCCCAGGATTCTTGAAAACCGTTGAGGAGGTTGGAAAAAAGATGCATACATGGATTAAACGGTATGCCGGCAACGAGAAAGGCTTCACGCTCATTGAACTCATGGTTGTGGTGATTATTCTGGGCGTATTGGCGGCCATTGCCGTCCCGAACTTCACGGGCCAGACCGACCGGGCCAAAAAGGGCCGGGCCATTACCGAACTGAAAAGCATGAAGACCATCATTGATCTCTACAAGATGGACAATAATGAGTTTCCCGAGGTAGGCAATACAGTTGCGGACGAAGTGAATACCATTGCGGAGGTCCTTCAGAAGGATGGCATCAATTGGACCGGAGACAGCGACGGCATCAAGGACCCGTGGGGCAATCCTTACACGTATGCCGTAAATGATGATAAGGATAAGTATGTCGTATTCTCCATGGGCCCCGACGGAGACGCCGGTGATAATGATTCGAACAAAGACAACATTTATGTGACAAAGGATAAGAACCCGACGGAAGGTGCACATGACATTGCCTATAGTGAAGATGTTGAATCGGCCGACTGATGCTTCTCCTGTTTATTTTCGGCCTGCTGGTCGGCAGCTTTCTTAATGTTATTATCCACCGCCTGCCGCGGGGCGAGTCCATCGTCCTTCCCCCGTCCCGCTGTCCGCACTGCGGGGGAAGGCTTTCCATTTCGGACCTGGTGCCGCTCTTCAGTTACCTCTGGTTACGGGGGCGATGCCGTCGCTGCGGAACCGGGATCAGCCTCCGCTACCCGTTGGTGGAACTCCTGACCGGGGTGCTCTTCGTGTCGCTCTATGCCCAATTTGGGCTGCAGCCGCTGCTGGCCAAACACCTCTTCCTGGCCTCGCTTCTGGTAGCGGTAGCCTTTATCGATATGGAGCATTACCTTATTCCCAACCGCGTGGTCCTGGTCGGTCTGGCGGGGGGAGTGCCGCTGAACCTCTGGGTACGGGACCTGACCTTCCTTTCGGCCGTCCTGGGGGCGCTGGTCCCGGCGGCCTTTTTCTTCCTGCTGGCCCTGGCAACGCGGGGCGGGGTGGGCGGCGGAGACATCAAGCTCGCTGCTGTCATCGGCCTTTTTTTGGGCTGGCCCTGGGGGTTGCTGGCGGTCTTCCTCGGCGCCCTGGCCGGGGGTATCCTGGGACTGGCTCTGCTCCTCACCGGGCGGAAGAAGCGGAAGGACCCTCTTCCCTTCGGTCCCTTCATAGCCCTGGGGGCGATAGTCACCGTCTTTGCCGGGGAGCCTCTGGTCTGCTGGTATCTGTCCCTTACAGGGCTCACGGCCGGGTAGGAAACGCAGGTTTATGGCCCCCCGGGGGAGTTATTGAAATGAAGCGCTCCATAACAAGACTCGTCCCGGCCCCTGAAGGTTTTACCCTGGTGGAACTGGCCGTTGTACTGGTCCTGATGGGCTTAATGGCCGCCGTTGCCGTGCCCGGCCTGCACGACTTCCACGCCCGTTACGCTCTACGAACGGCGGCCTACCAGATGGCGGCGGACATCCGCGGCCTGCAGGGCGAGGCTGCCGGCTGCCGGAGCAAGGGATTGACCAGTGAAGGCACGATATTCCTGGTCTGTTTCTATCCCGAGGCCGAGAGCTACAAGCTCCAACGTACTGGTGGCGGTAGTTGGTCGCGCACCGTGACTCTTAATCCGGGGATTGACCTTTTGGGCAGTACTTTCACGGGCGGTAGACTGGTGATAGGTCTGAGCGGCGTCCCGTCCGCCGGGGGGACGGTTTCCCTGCGGAGCACGGCAACGGGTGATGTTTTGTACGTTATCGTGACTTCACTTACCGGCCGGGTGCGGGTCAGCCGGACCCCGCCCGAAAGCTGGGAGGTCGGCTGAGGTTATGCGTGCCGTTCGCCTTGCCCGGGAATGTTCGAGAGACCGGCGCGGGTTCACCCTGATAGAGGTGATGCTCGCCCTGGTCATCATCGGGGTCGCCCTGATCCCGGTTCTGAACCTCTTTCAGACGGCAACCGGGAATGTGGTGACCGCGCAGCGGGAAACGCGCGCGACCTTTTTGGCCCAGGCCCGGCTGGACGAAGTCAAGGGCCTTGGTTATGAGGCCATCAATAACGTGTCAAGGACAACATGTCCGGAGGATCCCGATTACGAATATGCCGTCGCGGTCGAACTACAGGGAGTCGCTAAGAAGATAGCGGTGACGGTCTATTATACCGGGGGAGACGGCGGGGAGCGGACGGTCGTCCTGACCACGGTGCGGGCGGCACGATGAGCGGGTGGGGCCGGTTCCGGCGTGACCAGGGGGGATTCACCCTGTTTGAGATGGTACTGGCCACCGTGCTGGCGGGGCTTCTTCTGGCGGCCGTCCTGCAGTTCTGGCAGACCGGGGTGAAGGGCTGGCTGCGGGTGGAAAGGCAGGCGGACACCGCGGAGGGAGTGCAGATGGCCCTGGACCGGATGGGGCGTGAAGTCCGGGAAGCCAGGCAGGTGCTCGAACCGGCGCCGGGAGATCCCCCTGGTAATCGCCTGCGGTTCATCAGCGGCCGCGACGGGACAACCGTCATTACCTATTACACCGATGCATTGCATTCCGGTTGGCTCTATCGGCGGTCGGGAAGTTATCCCGGCAGGCCCGTTGCCGAGAAAGTTAAGGAGTTCCGGGTTGCGTCCTACGCTGACGGCGGAGTGCCCGGTACGCCGCGCCGGGTGACAATCACCTTGGTCGGGGAGGCGCCGGGTTTCCCGGACCTTGTTTTCCAAACCTCGGTGCGGTTGCAGGTGGATTCTCCCTGACAACGACGCCTGGATCTCGGGTGGTGAGAAGGTTGCTCTGGCGGGATGAACGGGGCTATATCGGCGCCGTGGCCGTAATGGTGCTGGTGGTGTTGATGCTGCTCGCTTCGGCCGCGGTCACTCTCGCCGCGCAATACCGGACCCTGGCGGCGCACCAGTACCGGCAGACACGTGCTTACTACATCGCCGAGGCGGGGGTTGAGAAGGCTCTGGCCGACCCGGCTTTCCTCTACGGCTTGGCGGTTGATTCCGGCGGCACGTTGGATGACGACTACGCGGACGCCACCGTTTACCTTAACGATGCGGAATTTGCCGGCGGAACCCTTACCGTCGCCGTAACACGCAAGGCTGACGACCGGGGTATGGGTGTCTTTCGCATTTATGCCACCGGGCGGGTGGGGAATGACGCGCGGGTACTCAAAGCCGAGGTACGCATGCCGTTGTTTGCTTTCTATCACGGCCTGCTTTCTGGTAAGCAAATTAAAATTACTCTCTCTGAAGTTGCAGGGAATGTAAACGCCGAGCAGGACATTGACGTCTTGGCGTCTAGGGTTACAGGGGATGTCTCCGCGGGGAGGCAGGCTGACGTCAACTCTCTGGCCTTGATTTCGGGCGATGTTGGTGCCGGTCAGGACGTTAAGATTCACGATCTTTGCGTAGTGGCCGGTAGCGTTTGGGCGGAGCAGGATGTTGAAGTGAGAGACCTGAGTCTCATAACGGGAGACGCAAGGGCCAACAAGGAGGTTAAGGTGCTTGACGGCGGGTGGATAGACGGTATTGTTTATGCGCCCAAACTCGTTACGCGGTGGCCCGAGGGGATGCTGGACTGGCAGGAAGTTGACCCGGGTGTCAGTGTCAGGATACCCCGGGTCCCCGACCTGAATGTTGAGTATCTTAAACAAATTGCCGATTTCATTTATGCCCCTTCAGGGAAAAACTCTCATTTTAAAAAGACTTTTACAACGGCGGAGCTTACGGGGATCACTGGCGTGTACTTCGTGGATGGCGATGTCGAGATCCTAGGGAGATACTCCGGCCAAGCGACCATCGTCTGTACCGGCGAGGCCGTCATCCGTGATCTTACCCGTGACGGGGAAGACGATGTTCTGGCGGTTATCGCCGCCCGGAACGTAACCCTTGATGGTAGCGCGCAGGCCCTCATTTTCGCGGGCGGGACCGTATCTCTAAGCTTTATGGACAGCCTTGGCGGGGCCATTATCGCCGGTGGGGACGTGAAGGTTGAGAACGGGTCCAGGTTCTTATATGAGCAAGAGATGGCGGAGAACCCTCCGCCTGGGCTGGCGGGCAAACCGGTGATTACCACCTGGCAGGAGAAGTATCCGCCCTTCCCCGAAAAAGAAAAGTAGTATCGCCTGAAAGGTTGCGAATTAAGATTCAAAAAGCAACGGCGAAGCTTAAGAATCTCTTCCGAAGGCACAGGCCGTACCTAGGTGTGTCCATCGTCGGCTCCGAGGTTCGGGCGGCTATGGTCGCGTTTGTTGCCCGCCGGCCGCAGGTGGCATGGTGCCGCCGACTGCCAGTTCCGGTAGCGCCGGATGCGAACCCCGGCGCGCGGGAACAGGCCCTGGTCGACGTTTTGGTGTCCCTTGCCGGTATGGTGCCGCGCTGCCGGGTGGTCACGGCGCTCCCCGGCGCGGCCGGTATCGAGCGCCTCCTGCGCCTTCCGGCGATGCCGGAACGGGAGATGGAGGGGGCCGTGCGGTGGGAGGCCGAGCAGCAGATCCCGGTGCCCCTGGAAGGGATGCTCCTGCGCCACGTGGTCCTGGGCCCGGCCGACGGCGAGGGCAACCAGGCCAACGTCCTTATTGTGGCGGCCCCTGAACAGCGGGTGCGGGACTGGCAGATGCTCTTCGCCCGCGCCGGGCTGGTGCTGGCGGCGATAGATCTGCCGGCCCTGGCCCTCTGGCGTATTGTTTTCGGTGTGCCCGGCACCGTCCCCGGAGACGGAGTGGTCGCCGTGGCCGACCTGGAGCCCGGCCTAGTACACCTGCTCGTCGCGGACGAGGGAACCATCCTGGTCACCCGCAACGCGGCGGTGAATGGTTCGTTGGAGTCCGAAACGTCGCTTTTACACCTGGATGTGGCTGCAGCGGCTGAAGGACGGGGTGAACCGGTTTTGGATGCGGCTGCCTACGGGTATGCGCTGGCGGAACTCCGCCGGTTCCTGGAATACGTTCAAAGTGCTTACCGGCAGCGGCCGGTGGAACGGCTGTTGTTGACCGGGTCCGGCGCCGGGGTACCGGGGATCGCGGAACGGCTTGCCGGTGAGCTTGGTCTTTCTGTAGAGGTGGCCCGGCTGCCGTTAACCGTCGCCGAGCCGGAGGGGGAAGCGGATCTGGGCCCGGCCTTCGCCATCTCCGCCGGACTGGCGCTCTGGGGGGTGGAAGGCTGATGTACCGGGTAAACCTCCTGCCCCCGGACCTCTTACCCGGCCCGCACGTAGACCGGCGACGGCTGGCGTTGGTCGCCGCCGTGACCCTGACCCTTGGCCTGGTCGTTGTCTTCGGGGCCGTCTGGGCATCACGTTTTGTCATGGCACGGCAGGAACTGGCCTGGACACGAGCCGAACTGGCGGCGCTGCAGGAGACCGTGACGCGGGCGCGTGAGGTGATCAATGAGCGGCGCAGCCTAGAGGAGGCGACCGAGGTCCTGAACGGCCTCAAGGCCGGTGTAAGACCATACAAACCCCTGTTGGACCGGATCGGCGAAAAGATGCCGGTGGACCTCTGGTTCACCTCGATTGAGATTTGCTACGACGAAAAGCGGGCCGAAAAAAAAGGGGAGGCCCGGCAGCCGGGGAACACGCCACCCTCAAGGGTGGATGAGAGTAATAATCCCCTGGCGGAGGGGGATGTCGCGGGGGCGGCCCTGCCTCCGGCACCGGATACGATCCTGATCAAGGGGCGGTCCCGCTCGGTGCCCTCGATCGGCGTCCTGGCGCGCTACCTGAGCGGAAACCCGGCCCTGGCCGCCGTGAGCCTCGGCGAGATCCAGGAACGGAAAGAGGACCAGACTTTCTCCTTTGTCATCACCTGCCGGCTGGCGGGGACGGAAGGGGGTGCGCCCGTTGTGGTCCCGTCTGAGTAGGCGCGAGCGGGTCCTTGTCGTCCTGGCGGTGGCGGTATTGGTGGGCTTCCTGGGCTACCGCTGCCTGTGCACGGGGTTAGCCGCTCAATGGAACGGCACCTTTGCCGAATTGGCCCAGGCGCGCAAGGAACTTGCGGCGGCGCGGGCGGCACAAGACGGCCTGCCCGCCGAAAAGGAACGGCTGGCGGGGGCGCGGGAGACCTACCAGCGTGCCCGCGCGGATTTCCGGAATAATGTCGCCGACGGCGGGGCGGTCGTGAAGCTGGGACTGGCGGCCATCGAAACCGGGGTGACCATCACCGGCTACCACGCGATGGGTCTCGTCGCGGACAAGCATTACCTCGCTCTGCCCGTAGTCCTGGAAGTGCGCGGGCCATATCCCGATGTTCTGGCCTTTCTGGCACGGATCGAGGAAAGGCGTGACGTGCCTGCCCTGGTGGCCGTGCGCCGCTTGGCGATCGAACAGAACAAGGATGATACGGGGAATGCCGCCGGAACAGTAGACGGGCGGTTTACACTGGTCTTCTACGCCGAGCGGACCGCCGGGGGGCGGCTGGCCCTGGCCGAGATCGCGGGCTGGAAGGTTGGGCGGCCTGACGGCTTCGCCCCCGCCGGGGCGGAGTCCCCTTATCCGGGGGTGCCCGTAACGATCCCCCCGCCGCCTGTTCAACAACCCGCGGGTGGCGACAGTTCCGGTACCGAAGGCCATCTGTTGCCGGGCGCAACGGGGGGAAGCATACCATCTTTGCCGGTGCCTTAGATCACCGGAGCTTGCCCGATGACGACTCTCCGGGGGAGCCGTATCAAAAAACACCGGGGCGCGTAAACTTAAGCTTGGCCGGGAATTCACTTTGCGCAGCCGATTGATGGCACTGCGACCATGAAGCGGCAGGAAAAGGCACGCGTTACCGCGAAGGTTAAAGATCGGCATTATTAGCTGGGGGATGAATCCGCGTGCTCGAAAAGGACCTTTTGCAGGATGTGCTCCGTACCGCCCTGTCCCGCGGCGGGGATTTCGCGGATATCTACCTGGAGCAGCGCCGGGTTACCGGGGTCGGCTTCGAGGATGACCGTATCGAGCGGGTGCAGTCGGGTTTGGACGCCGGGGCCGGGATCCGGGTCGTGGCCGGGGAGGCTACGGCTTACGCCTACACCAACCAGCTCGACCGCCGGGGGTTTCTGGACGCGGCCGAGGTCGTGGCCCGCGCCGCGGCCGGGGGGAACGGGAAGGACGTCAGCATCGACCTGCGGCGCCTGGCTCCCACGGTGAGCTTCGATATCGAGAAAATGCCGGATGAAATCCCGACGGCGGAAAAGGTGGACCGCGTTGAGCGGGCCAACCGCGCGGCGCGGGCCGTGGACGGGGAGAAGATCAAGCAGGTCATCGTCGGGTACGGTGACGTGGTCCAGCAGGTGACGATCGCCAACAGCGACGGCACCCTGGTCGAAGACGAACGGGTGCGGACGCGTCTGGTCGTGCACGCCATCGCCGCCGCCGGGGACGTCATCCAGACCGGTTACGAGGCCCTGGGCGGCGTTAAGGGCTTTGAGCTTCTGGACGGCGGGCAGCCCGAGGAGATAGCCCGCCGGGCCGCCAGGCGGGCCTGCGACCTCCTGGAGGCGCAGCCCGCCCCGTCAGGCCGTATGGCCGTTGTTCTTTCGGGGGAGGCCGGCGGCACCATGGTCCACGAGGCCTGCGGGCACGGGCTGGAGGCCGACCTGGTACAGAAGGGGGTCTCGGTATACGCCGGCAAGCGGGGTGAGACGGTCGCCTCTCCCGCGGTATCGGTGATCGATGACGCCACCCTGCCCGGCCGCTACGGATCCTATACTTTTGACGACGAGGGGGTTCCGGCGCGGAAGGTCACCCTGATTGAGAACGGTGTCCTGACCGATTACCTCTACGATACGCTCACGGCCCGCAAGGATGGGCGAGCCTCAAACGGCCACGGGCGCCGGGAGTCTTACCAATACAAGCCGATCCCGCGGATGGGCAACACCTTCATCGCCCCCGGCAAGGACGACCCGGAGGGGATTATCCGCGAGGTGCGTGACGGCCTGCTGGTCCGGAAGATGGGCGGGGGTCAGGTCAATACGACCACCGGTGACTTCGTGTTTGAGGTTGCCGAGGGCTATCTCATCGAGGACGGCCAAATCGGCCCGTTGGTACGCGGTGCCACCCTTGCGGGTAACGGGCCCGAGGTCTTGCGGAAGGTGGACCGGGTCGGGCGTGACCTGGGGTTCACCATCGGCACCTGTGGGAAGGACGGCCAGGGGGTGCCGGTGAGCGACGCCCAGCCGACTCTCCTGCTTGGGCAGCGGCCAGGGGATGACCCGCCGATCATCGTGGGCGGTACCGGGAAGGCCAGAATGAACAAGAAGGCTCCCCGGATTGTAAGGCTCTGACCAATGGCCGGGCTGCGCGGGCAGCCCGGTTCCGTTTTCTTCACTCCTTGTCCGCCAAGATATCGGTCAGGTAGGCGCGGTCGCCGACTTCCTCGCCGGCCACTGCGTCCTCATTGAGGAGTTCGAGGCCCGGGTCCAGGTCCTCGTTAACGGGGCGGGCCGTTTTCTTTTTGTCCGGATTTTCCTCGGGTTTCATGGGTGTAGCCTCCTGTCTGAGTGATGGTGCTATTCTTCCCGTCCTCAAGGCTTCTATGAATGTCTTGTCCTGAAACAGCAGGGTTTTCCATTCCGGCGGCGAACAATTGTAAGCGGTTTTTCGCGAGGCATACTATAGGTATTAACGTCACGGAAAGGATGCTGGCCCAGGCATGTCTGCAAACGAGTTCTTGAATTTGGCCCGCGCGGGGATGGAAAAGGCCGGCGCACAGGGAGTGGAGTCGGCCGAGTCTTACCTCAGCCACAGCCGCGAAATCGAAATCGAGGTGCGGGACGGCCGTATCGAAACTATTAAAAGCGCTGAGGAACGGGGCCTTGGATTAAGAGTCTTCCGGGAAAAACGGATCGGGTTCGCCTACACCACCGACCTTTCGCCGGGGGGGCTGGACCGCCTGGCCCGGGATGCTGCGGCCAATGCCTCGCAAACCGCCGAGGACCGTTTTCACCGCCTGCCCAAGCCGTCCGCTTCATACCCGGAGTTGGAGCTGTTTGATCCCGCCATTCCCCAAACGGCCATCGAAGCCAAGGTGGAACTGGCCCGGCGGATGGAAAAGGCCGCGCGCGCCTATGACCCGCGGATTAAGATCATCGAAAGCGCAACGTACCAGGACGGTGAAGTGGAAGTCGGCCTGGTCAATACGGAGGGACTGGCCAGCCATTACCGGGCCGCGATATGCGGCCTCTACATTTCACTGACTGCGCAGGACGGTGACGGGGACAGCCAGACAGGTTTCGCCATGGATTTCCGCCGCCGCCTGGGCGAACTGGCTCCCGAAGCTGTTGGGCGCGAGGCGGCGGAGCGCGCTGTACGCATGCTCGGGGCCCGCACGCCGGGCGGCGGCGAGGTGCCGGCCGTTCTCGACCCCTTTGTGGTGGTGAGCCTCCTCGGAGTCCTGGCCCCCTCCCTGACCGGCGAGGCGGTGCAGAAGGGCCGCTCGCTGTTCGCCGGGAGAATCGGCCAGCCGGTGGCCTCTTCCCTGGTGACGGTCGTTGACGACGGCGCCCACCCGTCCGGTATCCGTTCCGCTCCCTGTGACGGGGAGGGAGTGCCCACCGGTCGCACGGTCTTAATCGAAAACGGAGTGTTAAAGGGTTTCCTGCACAACACCTATACCGCGGCCAAGGACGGCTCCGCCAGGTCGACCGGCAACGGGGTGCGGGGCTCCTTCAAGGGGACGCCGGAGGTGGGGACGACGAACTTCTTCCTCCAGCCGGGGGACGCCGATCCGCAGGAGATCGTCGCCGACACGCCGCGGGGTTTTTATGTGACGGAAGTGATGGGGATGCACACGGCCAACCCCATCTCAGGGGACTTTTCGGTCGGGGCCTCGGGCCTCTGGATCGAGGACGGACGCCTGGCCTACCCGGTACGCGGGGCGGCCATTGCCGGCAATATTCGCGACCTGCTGGCCGCCATCGACGCCGTGGGGCGTGACCTGAGGTTCTTCGGCGGCACCGGGGCGCCGACGGTGAGGGTGAGCAAACTGGCCGTCAGCGGAAGCTAGACAGGTCGCCGGGGAGTTGAAGCGATTGAAAATCCTGGTCTTGCACGGACCAAACCTGAACCTCGTGGGGACGCGGGAACCCGAGATCTACGGTTCGGTTTCCCTGGAGACGATTAATAGAGAGCTTGTTGACTTAGGCGGCCAGCTCGGGGTGGAGGTGGAGTGCCACCAGTCCAACAGCGAGGGGGAACTGGTCGACCGGTTGCAGGCTGCGCGTACCGATTACGCCGCCGTGGTCTTTAACCCCGGGGCCTATACCCACTACAGCCTGGCCCTGCGGGATGCGGTGGCGGCCATCGGCCGGCCGGTGGTCGAGGTCCACCTTTCCAACATCCACGCACGGGAGGAGTTCCGCTCCCGCTCGGTGATCGCCCCCGTGGCGGCGGGCCAGATCAGCGGCCTGGGCCCCTTGAGCTACCTCCTTGGCCTGCACGCCGCCGTCGCCCTGGCCCGGGGAAGGGAGTGCCGCGACCGGTGAACGGACGCCTGGCAGCCGTGCGGGAGAAAATGGACGAGGCCGGCCATGCGGCCCTGCTGGTCACCGGAGAGCACAACCGCCGCTACCTTGCCGGTTTCACGGGTACCACGGGGGTTCTCCTGATCACCGCGGCGCAGGCCTATTTCCTCACGGATTTTCGTTACCTCGAACAGGCGCGTGCCGAGAGCCCGGACTTCGAACTGGTACGGGTGGAACGGACCTGGGTGGAGTCCCTTGCACAGCTTGCAGCGGACCTGGGACTGTCCGAACTGGCCTTTGAAAGCGACCATCTCACGTATTACCAGCATGCCTCCCTCCAGGAGAAGCTGCCCGGGGTTTCTTTGTCCCCCACCCGGGGCCTGGTGGAACAGATGCGGGCGGCGAAGGACGAGGATGAAATCGCCGCCATCCGCCGGGCGGTGGGGATTGTGGACGAGGTCTTTGCGGATGTGGTACGGGAATTCGCCGCCGGCCCGTCCGAGAGGGAACTGGCGGCGGAACTGGAGTACCGTTTCCGGAAGGCCGGAGCGGACGGCAGTTCTTTTGCCACCATTGTGGCTTCCGGGGCCCGGTCCGCCCTGCCGCACGGGGTAGCCTCGGAGAAGCCGCCCGCCCCCGGCGATCTGGTGATCATCGACTGTGGTTGCGTTCACCGGGGTTATTGCTCTGATTTTACCCGCACCCTGCACTTGGGGCCGCGGCCCGCCGACTGGCAGGAAGAAATCTACCGCATCGTCCTCGAGGCCCAGCAGGCGGCCATCGCCGCCATCCGCCCCGGCGTCCCATGCCGCGAAGTGGACGCCGCGGCCCGCGAGGTCATCACCCGCTACGGCTACGGGGATTACTTCGGGCACAGTACGGGCCACGGTCTGGGGCTGGAAATCCACGAGGAGCCCCGGCTGTCGGCCCTAGAGGAGCGCCTCCTGGCCGAGGGCAACGTGGTCACCGTTGAGCCCGGGATTTACCTGCCGGGCAAGGGCGGGGTGCGTATTGAAGATGTGGTGGTGGTACGGGAAGACGCGGCCGAGATCCTCACCCGGACGCCCAAAAACGGTCTGATTTTGGTATAATTTTGGACGGAGTGTGGCAAAAACCGGTAAGGAGGCGGAGGACTTGATCTCAACCAACGATTTTCGCACGGGCCTGACCATCGAACTCGACGGTGAGGTCTACCAGGTGGTGGACTTCCTGCACGTCAAGCCGGGCAAGGGCTCGCCCTTCGTGCGGTCGAAACTCCGGAACATGCGGACCGGGGCCGTTGTCGAACGGACCTTCAACGCCGGGGAAAAAGTGCCGCGGGCCCGCCTGGATAAGCGTGAAGTCCAGTACCTTTACAACGACGGCGAGAACTATAACTTCATGGATACCGAAACCTATGAGCAATTCGCCCTCGGGGGGGATATCCTCGGGGACGCCGTCAAGTACCTGAAGGACAATATGAACCTGTTCCTCCTGTTCCATAACGGGAAGGTGCTGGACATCGAACTCCCCAACACGGTGGAGCTGACCGTTGTTGAGACAACCCCGGGCATCAAAGGGGATACCGCCTCCGGAGGTTCCAAGCCGGCTACCCTTGAGACCGGCCTGGTGGTGCAGGTACCGTTCTTCGTCGAGGAGGGGGATGTCCTGCAAATCGACACCCGCACGGGCCAGTATATTAAACGCGCCTAAAAAGGTCTTCACCTATAACAAACCGGCTGACGTTTAGAACCCCCCTGACAGAGAGATAATATGAGCGTCAGGGCCGTGTGGAACCTCTTTCCACAACGGCAAACAAGAGGGGGTGTTCCTGCGTGAGCGATCTCAAGAGCCGGGTGGCCTACCTGCAAGGATTGGCAGCGGGTCTCGACCTGCCCGAGGATGACAAGCAGGCCCGGCTGCTCCACGGCATTGTCGAGGTGCTGGGCGAATTTGCCGGCAACGTGGAGGACCTGGAGGAGGCCCAAGACAATCTGGAGGACTATCTGGAGAGCATTGACGAGGACCTGTACACCCTGGAGAACAGGATTTACCAGGACGGCGGCGAGGACGCGCTGGCCGACGACTACGTCGAAATCGAGTGCCCGGAATGTCACAGCCTGGTCGCCGTCGACTCCGACCTGGTGGATGACGGGGATTTGAGCGACATTCAGTGCCCGAACTGTGAGGCGGTCATCGACCTCGACACAGGGGCCGACGAAGTGCCGAGCAACGATGTCGTTTAGACCGCATCGCACTAACGCCTAAGGGGGCGCCATAACCGGCGCCCTTTTCGTTTTCGGGTAAAGGAAGTGGGGGCCCGGGTTTGCTGGCATAAAGTGGGAGGAAAGCCCATAGGCATTAACGTAAGAGGGGGGACAAACCGTGCGACGGGAGCTGCCAACGGGCACATTGGAAACTCTGCGGGATGATGTGTCATCTTTCTTCCCGCCCCGCCTGCGGTCCATTCTCCTGGGCCTTTCCCTTGATGTATGGGGGAGAGTGGAGGAGATCCGCCTGCGCCTGGGGCGCCCCCTGGCGCTCAACCTTGGCGAGGGGGAGGTCTTCGTCGACGCCCGGGGCCGGGCGGTTGACGCCCGCGCCGCCTGCGCCGTTTCGGCGGATGACCTTCAGCGGACGGTGCAGCTGGTTACCGGCGCCTCCCTTTACGCCGTCGAGGACGAACTGCGGCAGGGCTTCGTGACCGTGGCCGGCGGCCACCGGGTGGGCTTCGCCGGGCGGGTGATCCTGGACGGCCGGAAGGTCCGGACCATTAAGCACCTGGCCGCCCTCAACTTCCGTATTTCCCGCGAAGTGCGGGGCGCGGCGGACGCCGTTATGCCGCTCCTGATTGACGGGAGCACGGTCCGTCACACCCTGATTATCTCGCCCCCGCGGTCCGGCAAGACGACCCTGCTCCGCGACGCGGTGCGCCAGCTTTCCGACGGCATACCGGCCCTCGGTTTCCCGGGGGTTACCGTCGGCCTGGTGGACGAGCGCTCCGAGGTGGCCGGCTGCTTCCGGGGTGTGCCCCAGCGCGATGTCGGAATGCGGACCGACGTCCTGGATGCCTGCCCCAAGGCCGAGGGGATGATGATGCTCCTGCGCGCCCTATCCCCGCAGGTCATTGCCACCGATGAGATCGGCCGGCGGGAGGACGTGGGGGCTTTGGAAGAGGTCCTGAACGCCGGGGTAAGCATCCTGGCGACGGCCCACGCCGCTTCGGTCGACGAACTCCGGCGGCGGCCGGTGTTTCGCGACCTCCTCGCCCTGGGGATTATCGAGCGCTTCATCGTCCTCGGCCGCGCGCGCGGTCCCGGGACGGTGGAGGCCGTGATCGAGGGGCGGGCCCTGCGAAGGGAGGCGGCGGCGGCATGCTGAAGGCCGTTGGAGCGCTGTGTGTCATCGCGGCCGCCGGGTCATACGGCGTCGTCGTGGCCCGGGATTACGCGCGCCGGCCGAGGGAGTTGCGGGAGGCGCGGGCGGCCCTGTCGATGCTGGAAACCGAAATTGCTTACGGCGCGACGCCCCTGCCCGAGGCCCTGGAAACGGTGGGCCGGCGTTGCGACGGGGCGCTGGCCCGTTTCTTCACCGGCGCCGCGGAGGCGCTGGCGGTACGGGACGGCACGACGGCGGGGGAGGCCTGGGAACACTCCCTGGCGCGTTACAGCGCCCATGCCCCTTTACGACCGGAGGACCTGGCAGCCCTGGGCAGCCTGGGGGCGGTACTCGGCAATTCCGACCGCGAGGACCAGACGCGTCACCTGCGTTTGGCGGGCGAGCGGCTGAAGATCCTGGCGGCCCGCGCCGACGACGAGGCACGCCGTAACGTGCGCCTGTGGCGATACCTGGGGTTCCTGGCCGGGGCGGCCGTGGCCCTGGTCATCTGCTGATACGGGCGGTCTTATGCGAGGAGGGAAGGCCTTGGACACCAGCGTGGACCTGATCTTTAAAATCGCCGGGGTGGGCATTCTCACCGCCGTCCTGCACTCAACCCTGAAGCTTGCGGGAAAGGAAGACCTGGCCCAGCTTTCAACGCTGGCCGGAGTGGCCATTGTCCTCTTCTGGATCGTCGGGCTGATCGCCGACCTGTTCGGGCAGGTGAAGACGGTGTTCCGTCTCTTCTGACCGCTTCACTTTCGCCTTAGGGGTGAGCCGCTTGGAAATCGTGCAGTACGTGGGGTTCGGCCTGATCGCCGCCGTCCTGATCGTTCTCATCCGGCAGCACAAACCCGAACTGGCCCTGCTGCTGAGTATCGGGGCCGGGGCCGTCCTGTTCCTCCTCGTACTGGGCAAGGTCGGGGCGGTGATCGACGTCCTGCGAGACCTGGCGGCCCGCGCCAACGTCAACATGGTCTACCTGGGAGTGGTGCTGAAGATCGTAGGCATTGCCTACATCGGGGATTTCGGCGCCCAACTCTGCCGTGACGCCGGGGAAGGGGCCCTGGCGTCCAAGATCGAGTTCGCGGCCAAGGTCCTGATCCTGGTGCTGGCGGTCCCGATCGTGCTGGCTGTGATGGAGTCGTTGCTGAAGATCCTGTCCTGAGGCGGGGGCCTGCAATGCATAAAAGATGTTTTTTCCCGGTCCTTCTCTTGCTGGTCTGGCTCTTCCTGCCACCCGCTTCCTGGGCGGCCGGGGCCGAAAACACGGGCCGGCAGCCCGCGGCGGCGGCCGACGGAATGCTCAGTGAACTCGACCTCGGGAAGGTGGACGGGGCGGCGAAGATCCTGGAAAAGGAACTGTCCCCCGCCGTGCCCGAGGTGAGTTTCACCGGCCTGGTCCGTTCCCTGGTCCGCGGAGAAGGAGGGATGGGGGCCGGCGATATCCTGGACGCGGTTCTCCGTTATCTCTTCGGCGAAGTGGCCGGCAGCGCCGTGCTTTTGGGGAAGCTGGTCGTCCTGGCGGTGATCGGCGCCGTCTTGCAGAACGTCAGCTCGTCCTTTGAAAAGGCCACCGCCGGCCGGATGGCCCAGGCCGCGGTCTACCTGGTGCTCATCGTGATCGCCCTCGGCTCCTTTACCGCCGCGCTGCGGATCGGCCGGGAGGTTATCGACGGCATGGTCTCCTTTATGCACGCCCTGCTCCCGGTGATGATCACCCTGCTCTGCGCCGTCGGCGGACTGACCACGGCGGCCCTGTTTCATCCCGCAGTGGTGGCGGCGGTAAACGTCACCGCCACCCTGGTGAAGAACATCGTGTTCCCGCTTATCTTCTTTTCGGCCATCCTGACGATGGCGAGCTACCTGGCCTCCGGGTTTTCGGTGACTCGCCTGGCGGACTTCTTCCGGTTCGTGGGGCTGGGCCTGATGGGACTTTTGACCACAGTCTTCCTGGGGGTGTTGGCCATCCAGGGGGTGGCGGGCGCCGTTACCGAGGGTATCGCCTTCCGCACCGCCAAGCTGGCCACCAGCACCTTCATCCCCGTGGTGGGCAGGGTCTTTGCCGACGCCATGGACGCCATGGTCAGCTCATCGCTCCTGGTGAAGAACGCGGTGGGAATGGCGGGGCTGCTGATCGTTTTCCTGATGGTTGTGTTTCCGTTGCTCAAGATCCTGAGCCTTGTGGTTGTCTACAAGCTGGCCGCAGCCCTGGTTCAGCCCTTGGGGGAGAAGAACCTGGCCGATCTGATGAACGCCCTGGGGAACGCCATCGTTTCGATCTTCGCCGTGGTGGGGACGGCCGGCATCCTGTTTTTCTTCGCCCTGGCCATCGTGACCGGCCTGGGGAATATCAACGTTATGCTGCGCTGAGGGCGCCGGCTGCGGGGAGGGAGGGATGGACCTGGAAGCCCTGCACGTGCTGGTTCGGGAACTGGTGGTGCTGGCGGTGTTGGCCCTCTTCTTAGAACTCCTGCTGCCCGCCGGTGATATGCGCCGTTACGTGCGGATGGTTTTCGGGCTGCTGGTTATCGTCGCCGTGGTGCAGGCGGCTGCCGGTCCCTGGCGGGGGCTGGCACAGGAGTTTTCGGCCCTTTCGGTGCAGAGCGTTCCGGCGGCGGGGGACGCCCTGGATGATGGCCGACGATTGTGGGAGGAGAACCAGGCGCGGGCCCAGGCGGGATACCGCGACGGCCTGGCCAAGCAGATTAAGGCCCTGGCGGCCTTCAATCCGCACCTGGAAGTGCGGCACGTGGAGGTCCGCCTGGCGGAAGGAGCAGAAGCCGACCCGGGGGCGATCGAGGAGGTCCTGCTGACCGTGGCCGGGAAGAGCAGGCCCGTCGAGGAGGTCCGGATCGGCGAAGGAGATACGGGGGGCGCGTTTGCGAAGCAGGAAGAAGAGGGCGAACGTCTGCGAACGGTCATCGCCGGCTTCTATAACCTGCGGCTGGAGCAGGTCGTGATAAGTTACGAGCGGTAACACCAAGGGGGATGATGACAATGCCGAAGCTGAACGAGATACTGGCGCGGTTGCTGGGCGAGGGACAACGGCGCCAGCAGATTTTGGTCCTGCTGGCGCTGGGCGTCCTGGGCCTGGTACTGCTTTCGGTGGGATCGGCGGGAGGGGGTGGAGGGGGACAGCCAGGGGCGGACGCGGGGACACCGCGCCCGGAAGAAGGAATGCCGGTTACCCGGAGCGCAGCGCTCAAAACGAGAGCCGAAGAAGAGTACCTGGCGGCCCGCCTGGAGTCCATGCTCTCCCAGGTGGCCGGGGCCGGGGCCGTGGACGTGACGGTCAAGCTGGAAGGGTCGAGCGTCCTCGAGTATGCCACCAGCGGTTCGGTAAACCGCCGGGTTACCGAGGAAACGGACCGGGACGGCGGGCGGCGGGTGATCACCGAGGACAACCTGGACGACCAGGTCGTGGTCGTCCAGGCCGGCGGGGGACAGCAGCAGCAGGCGGTCGTCGAGCGCGAGGTCGCTCCCCGGGTGACCGGGGTACTGGTGGTGGCCGAAGGGGCCCGCGATCCGCAGGTGAGGATGGAACTCTTCCGGGCGACGCGTGCCGCACTGGGCGTGGAACCGCACTTGATCGAGATTATGCCGCGGAAGTTTTAGGGCTGAAACATTGGGCGGGGCACCGCGAAACTGGTGGAGGGGGATGAAGATCCATGCGCCTGGTGTTGGTGAGGCGGCAATGGATAGTACCGGTGATGTTCATTCTCGCCCTGATCACGGCTGCCGTGGCCGGATGGCAGGCGACCGACGGGTCGCGGCGGCCGGCGCCGGCGCCCCCGCCGGCCGCGCCGGCCGCCGGGATCGTCCAAGACCGCGCGGCGGCGGCCGGCGACGCCTTCTACGTCGACTGCCGCCTCGACCGGGAACGGTCCCGCGGGCGGCAGGTGGAGTACCTGCGGGAGATCATCAACGATACCAAAGCGGCGGCCGAGGAACGCAAAGAGGCGCAAAACGAACTCCTGCGCATCACGCGCGAGATTGAACGGGAAACGAGCACGGAGAACATCCTGCGCGCGCGGGGCTTTCCCGACGTCGCGGTCCTCTTCCAGGGCCGGACGGTAACGGTGGTCCTCCCGCAAAGCCTGAACGCGGACGAGCGTACGAGCGTCATTACGCTGGTCGCGCGGGGGACAGGGGTGGCGCCGGAGGACGTGATGGTCATCGACCGGGCCGGCGAGGGGACGGGGACACCCCGTTAACCCGCAAGAGATGAACCCCGGCGGACATGTGTGGCCGTTCGGTCTTGAAAGTGTATTGTATACTTTTTGGGGGCTATATTCCCAATCTACGGCCCCCCAATTATAATAAGGAGCGTATTCCGCTTGTTTTGTACGTTGGGTTGTCAGGTTTGACAACCCAACTTTAATCGGGAGGGGAAGTCTTTGCCGCCGGTCAGGATCACCGACACTACGCTTCGTGACGGCCACCAGAGTTTATGGGCGACTCGTATGCGCACAAAGGAAATGCTCCCTATCGTGGAGAAGTTAGATCAGGTAGGGTATTTTTCCCTGGAGGTCTGGGGTGGGGCGACGTTCGACGTCTGCCTGCGTTACCTGGGGGAGGACCCCTGGGAGCGCCTGCGGCTCCTCAAGAAGGCTGCGCAACGCACCCCGCTGCAGATGCTCCTGCGGGGGCAATCCCTGGTCGGTTATGCCCACTACCCGGACGACGTGGTCGAGGCCTTCGTGGACCGGGCGGTGGCCAACGGCATCGACATCATCCGCATCTTCGACGCCCTTAACGACGTACGCAACATGACCACGGCGATAAGGGCGGCGAAACGCGCCGGGGCGCACGTTCAGGCGACCGTCGTTTACACCCTGAGTCCGGTGCACACCGTCGAGCACTACGTGGCCACGGCGGTGGAACTGGCCGATCTGGGCGCGGACTCGATCTGCATCAAGGACATGGCCGGAATGCTTGCCCCCTACCGGGCCTTCGAGCTGGTCAGCACCCTGAAGCGGAAGCTGTCGATCCCCGTGCAACTGCACTGTCACTACATCGGCGGTATGGCCGTGGGCGCCTATCTTAAGGCGGCCGAGGCGGGGGTCGATGTGATCGACACGGCCTCCGTACCGCTGGCCTTCGGCGCTTCCCAGCCGCCGGCGGAAACCGTAGTCCGTGCCCTGCGGGAGACGCCCTACGATACCGGACTCGACATTCGCCTGTTGTTCGAGATCGCCCAGTACTTTGAGGATCTGCGGAAAGAGCGCGGTTTTGAGCGGGGCGTGACCCGTATCCACGATATGCGCGTCTTTGACCATCAGGTGCCCGGCGGGATGATATCCAACCTGGTCAGCCAGCTGAACGAGCAGCGTGCCCTGCACAGGCTCGAAGAGGTCCTGGCGGAGATCCCCCGGGTACGGGCGGAACTGGGTTATCCGCCGCTGGTCACCCCCACCAGCCAGATCGTCGGCACGCAGGCGGTGCTTAATGTTCTGACCGGACAGCGCTATAAGCTGATCCCGGGGGAGGTCAAGAACTACGTCGCCGGGCTTTACGGGCGTCCGCCCGGGGCTCTTGACCCGGAGATCGCCCGGAAAGTGCTTGGGGACCGCGAACCGGTAACCTGCCGGCCGGCCGACTTGTTGGAACCGCGAATGGAAAAAATGAGGGAAGAAATAGGGGACCTGGCGCAGTCCGAGGAAGATATCCTTTCCTACGTCCTCTTCCCCCAGGTTGCCCGGAAGTTCCTTGAGGCGCGCGCGGTCGGACAGGCGCCGTCCCTGGCGGACGGTGAAAAGCTCCGGCCCGGCTCCGGCCAAAAAACCGCCGGTCCGCCGAACGCTAAGGAGGAAGGCAGGAAGAAAATGAATTTAGAGGAGATCAGGGAACTGATCCGGCTCCTTGACGAGACGGACATCACGGAGTTCTCCCTGGAGAGCCAGGGCATGCGCATCGCCATCAAGAAGGGCGTGCTGCGCGAGGCCGTCCCGCCGTCCCAGGCCGAGGTCCAATCCGGCGGTCCGCCTATAGCCCCGGCGGATACCGGGGAAGAGGCGCCGGATGGTGCGCCCGTGGTCGAAACGTTCACCGTGGTGGCGCCGATGGTGGGCACGTTTTACCGCGCCCCGGCCCCGGACGCTCCTCCGTATGTGGATGCGGGGGATATGGTGCGCGAGGGTCAGGTGCTTTGCATCATTGAGGCCATGAAGCTAATGAACGAGATAGAGGCCGAGGTCGCCGGCGAAGTGCTCGAGATCCTGGCCGACAACGGCCAGACGGTGGAATACGGCCAGCCGCTTTTCGTCATCGCCAAGAAACAGGGTTAGCATTGAGACTACGGTGATGGGAGCCATTCATGTTTAACAAAATCTTGATTGCCAACCGGGGAGAGATTGCGCTCCGCATTGTCCGCGCCTGCCGTGAGCTTGGCGTGCGGAGCGTCGTGGTTTACTCGGAGGCCGACCGAGACAGCCTGCCCGTTCGCCTGGCCGACGAGGCCCTCTGTATCGGCCCGGCCGATCCGGGGCGCAGCTACCTGAACGTGACAGGGATTATCAGCGCGGCCGAGGTCTCCGGCGCCGACGCCATCCACCCCGGTTACGGGTTTCTGGCGGAAAACGCCCGTTTCGCCGAGGTGTGCGAGAGCTGCGGGATCACCTTTATCGGCCCGCCGTTGGAGGCCCTGGAGCGGATGGGTGACAAAGCGGCGGCGCGGAAGGCCGTAAGTGAGGCCGGCGTCCCCGTGGTTCCGGGTTCTGAGGACGTGGTGGGGGACGGCGCGCAGGCCCTCAAAGTGGCCCTGGAAATCGGCTACCCTGTCCTGGTGAAGGCCTCGGCCGGCGGAGGCGGGCGCGGGATGCGCATCGCCCATAACCGGGAAGACCTGTTGCGGGCGCTGCAGACCGCCCAGGGCGAGGCCCAGGCGGCCTTCGGCAACGGCGCCGTCTATCTGGAGAAATACGTTGAGGAACCCCGGCACATTGAAATCCAGGTCCTGGGGGACAAATACGGAAAACTGGTTTACCTGGGGGAGCGGGACTGTTCCATCCAGCGGCGCAACCAGAAACTCCTGGAAGAGGCCCCATCCCCCGCCCTGACACCGGACTTGCGCCGGCGGATGGGCGAAGCCGCCGTACGGGTGGCGGCCACGGTCGGCTATTACAGCGCGGGAACCGTTGAATTCCTGCTGGACCGCCAGCACAACTTCTACTTCATTGAGATGAATACCCGTATTCAGGTTGAACACCCTGTAACCGAGATGATTACCGGGGTGGACCTGGTCAAGGAGCAAATCCGTATCGCTGCAGGGGAGGCCGTCCCTTTCGGCCAGGAGGATGTCGTGCTGCGGGGGGCGGCCATCGAGTGCCGCATCAACGCCGAGGATCCCTGGCACGGTTTCACTCCCTCCCCGGGCCTGATCGAGCAGTGGCTGCCCCCGGGCGGGCCGGGCGTGCGGGTGGACAGCGCCGTTTTCCCCGGGTATGTTGTGCCCCCGTACTATGACTCCTTGCTGGCCAAACTGATCGTTTGGGGGGCGGACCGCGAGGAGGCCGTGGCGCGCATGCAGCGTGCCCTTGACGAATTCGCCGTCGACGGGGTCGCCACCACCATCCCCTTTCACCAGCGGGTCCTGGCCAACGCCTTCTTCCGCCGGGGCGAGGTGTACACGAACTTTGTACAGCGGAGGATCTTCGCCGAGTAGGTTGCCGGGTTGCGCCGGGGGACAGGCCTCGGGTATAATCGATAATAGAAAAATATGGAGGTGACTCTAATGGAGTCAAGAACCCCTACCATTCCTGAACTCAAGGGCGAATTAGGGGCGGTCCGGATCGCCAACGAAGTTGTGGCCATTATCGCCGGCCTGGCGGCGACCGAGGTCCCGGGCATCGCGGGCATGAGCGGGGGCCTTGCCGGCGGCATCGCGGAGATGCTTGGCCGGAAGAACCTTTCCAAAGGGGTCAAGGTCGAAGTCGGTGAGAAGGAGGCCGCCGTTGACCTGTTCATCATTGTTGACTACGGCGTGCGCATTCCGGACGTTGCGATTCAGGCCCAGAGCGCGGTGAAGAGGGCCATCGAGGCCATGACCGGGCTCAACGTCGTGGAAGTGAACATCCACGTCCAGGGGGTCATCTTCTCCCGCGAGGAGGCTCGGGAGGAAGAAATGCCGCGGGTGCGCTAGCCCCAAGGAGGTAAGGAGATGGGTCCTTTTGACCGGGGCCTGACGGCACTCTACAGCCTGGTTGTTTCCGCCTTCGCCGTCGCGGCCCTGTTGGAGCTTTTCGGTTATTTGCCCCCAATGGACGGCCTGCACGCCCTGCCGGCGAAATCCCGGGACGCTGTGGCTGCCGGGTTGGGGGTTTTACTTCTGGTCGGGTTGAGGCTGCTCTGGGCCGGCGTCCGCCGAAGCCACAGGGAACGGCAGGCTGTGGTTGAGGATAACTCCCTGGGCCAGGTCCGCGTCGCCTTAACGGCCATCGAGAACCTTATCAACAAGGTCGTGTCCCAGGTGCCCGGGGTAAGGGATGTCCATTCGCGGGTGGTCGGTGACCCTAACGGCATAGCCATACGGATCAAGGCGACCGTCACCCCCGAGATCAACATCCCCGAAATCTCAAAGGAGATCCAGCAGCAGGTCCAGGATCGCGTAAAGGACGTTACCGGCATTAACACGGCCAGTGTGAGGATCCTGATTAACAATATCGCTACCGTTAAACCACGTGTGGAATAGTGAGGTGTAACCTTGCCACCGCGCTGGATTGAAATTCTGGAACAGCACTGGGGCAAGATTTTGGGGATTTTCCTCGGTCTTGTCTTTGGTTTGATCGCCATTGTCTGGGGTTTCCTGAAGGCCCTCTTCGTGGCGATCTGTATCGCCGTGGGCTTCTACATTGGAAAGCGCATCGATGAGCGCACCGACTGGAGCCGGTTATGGGAACGGCTCTTCGGGGAAAAATAACAAGATGATGGAAATGAGCCGCCGGCGGGCGCGCGAGCTGGCCTTGCAGGTCCTTTACCAGGTCGACATCGGGCAGGCCGAGGCGGACCAGGCCCTGGCGTGCACCATTGAGATCCTCGGCCTTGAAAGTCGCGGCGACCCGGGTTTCGCGCGTGACCTGATTCTGGGCGTACGGCAGCACGGCCCGTACCTGGACGGCGTGATCGCCCGGCTGAGCAAAGACTGGCGCCTGGAGCGCATCACCTATGTCGACCGTAACATCCTGCGCTTGGGGCTGTATGAAATCCTTTTCCGGGCGGCGCAGGTCCCGCCGAACGTAGCCGTCAACGAGGCCGTTGAACTGGCGAAGAAGTACGGGACCGAAGAGTCGAGCCGGTTTGTGAACGGCATCCTGGGCCGCGTGGTGGAAAACCCCGAGTCGTTCGCCCCGGAAAAGGGAGAAACCTAGAGGGATTACCGGCGGGAAGCGGCCGGTAACGGAGGCTCGTAAAAAGGCGGGGCCGCCTTGGATGGGGCGCGGCCGGCGGGCGGCAAGCCGGAAGGGGTTTCGGCAGAGAGTTCCCCGGGGTCAGGGAGGCGGGAGAGGTATGCCGGCCCTCTGACCCCGGGGCCTTTACGGAAAGACGCGAGTGGAGGGGAGGTCGGGCAGCGGGTGCGGATCGTTGGGGTCTCCGAATTGACGGCGTATCTGAAAGAGCGCCTTGAGGGGGATCCCTTTCTGGCCAACGTCTGGGTCCGGGGAGAAGTTTGCAACTGCCATTATCATTCCTCGGGACACGTGTACTTTGCCCTCCGGGAGAAAGGAGCTTTATTGCGGGCGGTGATGTTCCGCTCCCGGGCCGGCCGTCACAGCTTCAGGCTGCAGAACGGGCTGGCGGTGGTCGCCCGGGGGGCGATCGGCCTTTACGAGCGGGACGGTCAGTACCAGCTGTACGTGGAGGAGGTCGAGCCGGAGGGGGTCGGGGCCTATTACGCCGCTCTCGAACAACTCAAGGCGCGCCTTCAGGCCGAGGGGCTCTTTGACGAGCGGCGGAAACGCCCGCTTCCGGCACTGCCGTTAAGGATCGGGCTGGTGACCTCACCCGTAGGGGCCGCGGTACGGGATGTGATCACTATTGCCGCCAAGCGCTGGCCTCTGGCGGAGATCGTTCTGGCACCGGTGAGCGTTCAGGGCGATTCGGCTCCTTATGAGATTGCCCGCGGCATCAGGATGTTAAACGGTGTGGACGGCATCGACGTTATCGTCGTCGGACGGGGCGGCGGGGCGCCGGAGGAGTTGTGGGCCTTCAATACGGAGATGGTGGCCCGCGCCATCTTCCATTCCAGGGTTCCGGTGGTATCGGCTGTCGGCCACGAGAAAGACGTTACCATCGCCGACCTGGTCGCCGACCGGCGGGCGGCGACGCCGTCGGCCGCGGCGGAGCTTCTCTGTCCGGACCGGATGGATGTCGCCCGGTACCTTACGGGTCTCGCGCACCGCCTGGCCAGGGCCGTTAACGCCCGTCTGGACCGCGGACAGCACCGGCTTTCCGCCCTGCTGCGCAGCCGGGCGCTGGCCCGGCCGGTTGAAACAGTGTGCGGGCAACGACACCGGGCCGTCGACCTCCTGGCGGTTCGCCTGCGCCGCGGGGCGGAGGCTGTTATCAGCCGGCGGAGCGCGGATCTGGGCCAAGCGGCCGCGCGCCTGGATCCTTTAAGCCCCCTGGCCACCCTGGCCCGCGGCTACAGTATTTGCCGCCGTGAGGCTGACGGAGCCATCCTGAGGGATGCGGCGATGGTAGGGGTCGGGGAGAAGGTCGGTGTGCTACTGCACTCCGGGCGTCTCCGCTGCACCGTATCGGCGGTGGAAACAGAGCAGCCGGTCCCCGGACCCGGGCTGTGACCGCCGGCGGGCCGGGGTGCCTGCATCCGATGGCCACCCGGGAATGCGGGAATTGGAGGTGGAGGATTGGCCCGGTTACTGGACGGCAAGAAAACTGCGGCAGCGATCAAGGATGAACTGAGGGAGGACACCGCCCGCTGGGTGCGACGCGGGGTTCAGCCGAAACTGGCCGCGCTGTTGGCCGGCGATGACCCGGCAGCGCTCGCCTACGCCCGCTCCAAAGAAAAGGTCTGTGCCGGCCTGGGAATGGACTATGAGATGCATCATCTGCCGGGGGAGACGCGTGAAGAGGCCGTACTTGACCGGATCAGGAGCCTTAACGGTGATCCGGCGGTCCACGGGATTATCCTGGAGATGCCCCTGCCGCCGCAGATCGACCGCCGGCGGGCCATGGAGGCCATTGACCCCCTCAAGGACGTGGACGGAGTCCACCCTTTGAACAGGGGGCGCCTGATGGCCGGAGACCGGGGCCTGTTCCCCGCGACGCCGCTGGCCTGCGTGGAAATCCTGCGCCGCCACGACGTCCCCCTTGCCGGGCGGGACGTGGTCCTGGTCGGCCGCGGCGAGACCGTCGGCAAGCCCCTGATTTTTCTGCTCTTGCAGGAAAACGCCACGGTCACGGTCTGCCATACCCGTACCGCCGACCTGGCCTCGCATACGCGCCGGGCCGAGGTCTTGATTGTTGCGGCGGGGAGGCGTGGGTTGGTGACGGGTGATATGGTCCGGGAAGGGGTGACTGTGGTCGACGCCGGGATCAACCCGTCCCCGGAGGGCAGGCTCTGCGGGGACGTGGACTTCGAAGGTGTGGCGGCGAAGGCGGCGGCGATTACGCCTGTGCCGGGCGGGGTGGGAAGCCTGACCACGGTTCTCCTCTTAAGAAACGTGTTAAAGGCCGTAGCCCTCCAGGCCGGCGGGGAGGGAACATCGTGGAAAGCCTGAGCCACTGGACATTACAGGACTTTCTCGCCCGTGCCGCGTCCCGCGAGGCCACTCCGGGAGGAGGCAGCGTGGCCGCCCTGGCGGGCGCTCTGGCAGCGGCTATGGCGGCGATGGTGGCCAACCTGACCGTGGGGCGGCCGCGGTATGCCGCGGTGGAGAGCGAGTGCCGGGAGGCGATCGCGCAAGCCGAGAACCGGCGCGCGGTCCTGCAGCGGCTGATCGATGAGGACGTGCGGGCCTTCGAGGCCCTCATGGCGGCATACCGCATGCCGCAGGACGGCCCGGAACAACAGGTACAAAGAGGCAAGGCTATTCAAGAAGCCCTTGGCGACGCCATCAGGATCCCCCTTGAGACGGCGCGTGCCGCGCTGGATGTCCTGAGGCTGGCCCGGCGCCTGGCGGAGATCGGCAATGCCAACGCTGTAAGCGACGCCGGCGTGGCGGCCTGCCTTGCGGAAGCGGCCGTGGCGGCCGCCCTGCGGAACGTGGACATCAACCTGCGGGGCCTGGCGGACGGTGCCCGCGCGGCGACCCTTGTTGCCGAGCGGGAGGCGCTGGCGGAAGAGGCCCGGCGCTTGGGTGAAGAAGCGGATCGTATATTGGATGCACGCCTGGACCGATGAACGCAGTGCGTGACCGTGCATCGTGTGCATGGCGGGAGGAGGCTGGGACAAAGAACATGGCTGCGGAGGCCACTTTCGAAGAATCCCTGGGGCGTCTGGAGGAAGTTGTGCGGCAGCTGGAGGACGGTGACCTCCCCCTGGAGAAGGCATTGGATCTTTACGCCGAAGGCGTTGCCCTGGCCAGGTACTGTCACGGTTTGCTGGAACGGGCCGAGCAGCAGGTCCGGGAGCTTTCGCTCGCCGGTGATGGTGATGACCAGCAGGGCGGGAAGCCGGAATGACGGGCCGGGATTACTTGGCGGATCTGAGCGCCAGGGCACGGCTGGTCGACACCGCTTTGGACCGCTATCTTCCGCCGGAGGACGCCCCTCCGGCGGTTATCCACCGGGCGATGCGTTACAGCGTTTTCGCCGGGGGGAAGCGCCTGCGGCCCGTCCTGTGCCTGGCCGCCTGCGAGGCTTCCGGGGGAGATCCGGCGGATGCGATGCCGGCGGCGTGCGCCTTCGAGCTGATTCATACCTATTCGTTGATTCACGACGACCTGCCGGCGATGGATAATGACGACCTGCGGCGGGGACGGCCCACGAGCCACCGGGTGTTCGGCGAGGCCATCGCCATCCTGGCGGGGGACGCCCTGCTCACCCTGGGTTTCAGCCTGTTGGGGGCCTGCGTGCGGAAGGGTGCCCCGGAAAGGCCCGGGCTCCTGTCCCTGGTCGAGGAAACAGCGCAAGCCTGCGGCACGGCGGGCTTGATCGGGGGGCAGGTGGCCGACCTGCAGGCCCCGGGAAGGATGACCAGTCTGGCTGAACTGGAGGCCGTCCACCGGGCCAAGACCGGCGCTCTTTTCCGGGCCGCCGTACGGGCCGGCGCGCTGATGGCGGGGGCCGGCACGGATGTCTTGGAGACCCTTACCGCGTTTGCGGAACGTTTTGGGTTGGCCTTCCAGATCACAGACGATATCCTGGATATTGCCGGCGATGAGGAGAAGCTGGGCAAGCCCGTGGGCAGCGATAGGCGCAACGAGAAAGTGACCTTTGTCTCGCTCCTCGGCCTGGACGAGGCGCGGCGGCGGGCCCGGATCGCCGTGGAAACCGCCGTCAGCGCCCTGGACGGTTTCGGCCGGGAAGCCGATTTTCTGCGCCGTACGGCGCTATTCGTCCTGGCGCGTGAGTTTTAAGGCCTGGGAAGGGTGCGGCGGGGCTCGCCTGTATCCGGCCGCGTCAGGGCGGGGGATGGCGATGTTTGAAGGGGCGTTTGCGGTATGTTATGATAGATACGCAGTCTTTGAAAACTGAATATCTGGGTAAGTGACGCAGTATCCTAGTCAGGCACTCTCTTTTCGAGGGCGGGCCTAAAAATCCGCCAAGGGCACATCGATGAAGTTCCTGGTGCCGGCTTGCAACGCCCAGTTGCGGGCTGGTACTGGGAGTTAAGGTTGCGGGGCGACCCACAACGGCATGTGGGCGTTGACCCTGCTTCCGCGGAGACCCAAGTACGTGGGGAGCGGCGCGAACTATGGCTTGGGGTAGAACCTGTATGTGGTGAAAGCTGCGTGCAGCGTAGCCTGCCTTGAGTGGCGATGGTGGATACCGTTCGATGCGCCTGGGGGCGGGGGGCCCTTCGCCTCCCGGCGCGGGTCGAAACCATCACTGCAAAAGAGGCTAGGAAAGGGAGCCGCCTGTCAAGGAAAACTTCTAGGCTGTCCGCATTGCGGGGCAGGCCGGGGATTACAGTGTAGACTGAGTGGCAATCCAGTCCCGGTACCGGTAACGGTCCGGAGACGGCCTTAAAGGGAAACCGCCGGGACGGCGACGCCCGGTGACCGTCTGGGAAAGCCTACTGGACCTAAGCTACAATGTTTATCCGGTCTGTTGTCACTTACCTCCATTAACTTATATTATTTTGTCAGACGTACCCCCTTCAGGGGGGAGAGGTGCAGGCCTTTTGGCTAACGGCCGATCACGGTCTTTTCTTCGTTATGTATTACTGGTTACACTGGCTTCCTTTACAGTAACCATCCTGCTCAGCTTCTTCAGCGAATTCGCCACACGCCGTCTGGCCAGTATCGCACTTGCGATCGCGATGCTGGTGGTAATAATTGCGATCAACGTTATCGCCGACATCCTTGGCACCGCGGCAACGGCGGCGCGGGAAACACCCTTTCACGCGAAGGCGGCGAAGAAGGTCTTCGGCGCCCAGCAGGGGGTCTACCTGCTGCGCAACGCCGATAAGGTAGCGAACTTCGCCAATGACTTCATCGGTGACATCGCGGGCACTCTTGCCGGCGCTCTTGGCATTTCACTTATGGTTCAGGTTTCCCGGGGACTTCCCGCTGCCGATGTCGTGACGCTGAATGTCCTGATTACGGCGCTGATCGCCGGCCTGACGGTCGGTGGTAAAGCTCTGGGCAAATACATTGCCGTCGGACATGCAAACGAGGTCATCTTCCTCGCGGGACGGGTCTTGGCGATCCTTCAAAGGCTTGCGTCCTGGCGGGGCGGCAACCGTAACAGCCGAAACCGAAAAGGCGGGAAGTAAGCCCCCTTCCGCTTGCCCGCCCCCAGGAAGTTGTGTGGACCGGGGAGTGTGCATCGCTTGAAGTTATTAGATGGAATCGATTCCTCGCAGGACCTTCGGCCCCTTTCCTACGAACAGTTGGATCAATTAGCGGCAGAGATCCGGGAGTCGATGGTGCAGACGGTCGCCCAAACCGGCGGCCACCTGGCCCCAAACCTGGGGGTTGTCGAGTTGGCTCTCGCTATTCACCGCGTCTTTTCGGTGCCCCAGGACCGCATCATCTGGGATGTTGGCCACCAGTGTTACATCCATAAACTTCTGACCGGGCGCCGCGAGCGTTTTTCCACCTTGCGGCAGTTCGGGGGCCTTAGCGGCTTCCCGTCCCGGGCGGAGAGCGAATGTGACGCCTTCGGCACCGGGCACAGCAGTACGTCCATTTCGGCCGCCCTGGGGATGGCCCTGGCCCGTGATTACGGCGGGGACGACCATGCCGTGGTCGCCGTTATCGGCGATGGAGCATTGACTGCCGGCATGGCTTTCGAGGCCTTGAACCATGCCGGCCATCTGCAACGGCGCCTGATCGTTATTCTCAACGACAACGAAATGTCCATCTCCCATAACGTCGGCGCCCTTTCAGGGTACCTTTCCCGCCTGCGCACCGATCCCATGTATACCCGCGGGCGGGCGGAGTTCGAGGAACTCCTGCGCCGCATTCCGGCCATCGGCCCCCGTGTGCTGAAGTGGGCGCTGCGTGTTAAGGACAGCCTCAAGTACCTCATCGTGCCGGGAATGATCTTTGAGGAGCTTGGTTTCACCTATCTCGGCCCGGTGGACGGTCACAACATCCGCACCCTGACGGAGGTCTTGCGGCAGGCCCGGGCCGCCGGGGGCCCGGTGCTCGTACACGTCCTGACGAAGAAGGGTAAAGGCTACCGGCCGGCGGAGGTCAACCCTGACAAATTCCACGGTATCGGGCCTTTCGATCCGGCGACGGGGAGGACGAAGCCGGCGCAGCGCGTCACTTATACGGAGGTTTTCGGGCGCACCCTGGTCAACCTGGCACAGGAAAACGATCGTATCGTCGCCATTACGGCGGCCATGACAAGCGGGACCGGCCTGAGGGAATTTGCCAGACTCTTCCCCGACCGGTTTTTTGACGTCGGCATCGCCGAGCAGCATGCCGTGACCCTGGCGGCCGGAATGGCTGCGGAAGGCTACCGCCCCGTTGTGGCCGTATATTCGACCTTTTTGCAACGGGCCTTCGACCAGGTGATTCACGATGTTTGCCTGCAGAACCTGCCGGTCGTCCTGGCTCTGGACCGCGGCGGTATTGTCGGCGACGACGGCGCCACGCACCAGGGAATCTTCGACCTCTCCTATCTGCGCATGATCCCAAATCTGGTGGTAATGGCGCCGAAGGACGAAAACGAACTGCAACACATGCTCCGGACCGCGATGACCCACCCTGGTCCCATCGCCGTGCGTTACCCGCGCGGCACCGGCACCGGCTGCGCGCTGGACCAGGAAACCCATGAACTGCAGGTGGGGCGGGCGGAGGTGCTTCGCCAGGGGAACGACACGACCCTGCTGGCGATAGGGAACATGGTCCCCGTCGCCCGGGAAGCGGCGGAACTCCTTGCCGCGAGGGACTACGACGTTACGGTCATCAACGCCCGGTTTGCAAAGCCGCTGGATGAGGAGTGTATCATCCGCTTTGCCCGCCGTACGCGTCGCCTGTTTACGCTGGAAGAGAACGTTCTGGCGGGAGGTTTCGGGGCCGGGGTTCTGGAGATGCTTTCGGGGCGCGGTGTAGCCGACGTCCGGACGACGCTTCTGGGCTTGCCGGATTCGTTCATAGAACATGGCGCCCCGGCCGTCCTGCGCGAAAAGTATGGTTTGACCGCCCGCGCCGTGGCCGAAAAAGTGGAACGCGAGCTGCAAAAGGTGGGCCGGTTACGCCTCGCCGGCAAGCAACGTTAAGGGTTTCAGCGATGGAACGGCGGCGCCTTGACGTGTATCTGGTGCAGAAAGGCTTTTTCCCGTCCCGTGAACGGGCCCGGTCGGCGGTCATGGCCGGGCATGTTTATGTGTCCGGGCGGTGCGTGGATAAGCCCGGTACCCCTGTCCCGCCGGACGCGGTTGTGGAGGTACGGGGCACCGACCGTCCTTACGTCAGCCGCGGCGGGCTTAAGCTGGAAGGCGCCATCACCGCCTTCGGTATCGACCTCCGGGGAAAGGTCGTCCTCGATGCCGGAGCATCGACCGGCGGGTTCACCGACTGCGCCCTGCAACACGGGGCACGGCGTGTTTACGCCGTGGATGTCGGCTATGGCCAGCTGGACTGGTCCCTGCGTACCGACCCGCGGGTCACCGTTCTGGAGCGCGCCAACATCCGCTACCTGGACTCCGAGGCGTTGGATGAAAGTCCGGACTTCGTTACCGTTGACCTTTCGTTTATCTCGCTGGGCAAGGTTCTCCCGAATATCGACCGCCTGGTGGCGGCTGATGCCGAGGCTATGCTGCTGGTGAAGCCCCAGTTCGAGGCCGGGCCGGAGAAGGTGGGGAAAAAGGGCGTCGTACGCGATCCCGCCGTGCACGCCGAGGTCCTCGGCCGGGTGCTGGATACCGTCCGGGGTCTCGGGTGGCAGGTCCGGGGAGTCGCCTTTTCGCCCATCCGCGGGCCGGAGGGGAACATCGAATACCTGGTCTACGCCACGAAGCGGCACGATCCGGAGCGGGAATGGCGGGGCACGGTGGGCGCCGTGGTAGAGAAGGCCCATGCCGCCCTGGGAAGCGGGAAGTGAGTCAGTCAAGAGGGGAGAAGGCTTGAGAACATTCGGCCTGGTGGTCAACCGACATCTTGCGGCGCCCGTGGTCCGGCCGGTGGTCGAGGAGATGCTGGCGCGCCTGGATCCGGCCGGGGTACGGCTGGTGATGCTCGGGAACGGCGCCGACCTGGCGTTGCCGGTAGAGGCGGCGACCGACGCGGAACGGGTGGAAATGGTCATTGCGCTCGGGGGCGACGGCACCGTCCTCAGCGCCGCGCGCTGGGCGGCGCCGAGAGAAGTGCCGGTGCTGGGCATCCGGATGGGACGCCTGGGCTTTCTGAGTGAGGTCGAGCCCTCGGGTATTTCAACCGCCCTTGGAAAATGCCTGTGCGGCGATTATGTCCTGGAACCGCGGGCGATGCTGGAGGCCGCTATCATTCGTGAAACCGGCCGGGTCGAGGCCGGGGTCGCCCTGAACGACCTGGTGATCACCAAGGGCACCCTCCTGCGCCCGGTCAGCACCGAAGTGCGGGTTAATGATGAGCCTGTCGCCAGTTTCCTCGGCGACGGGGTCATTTTGGCCACCCCGACCGGGTCAACAGCCTATTCCCTCTCCGCCGGCGGACCGATCCTGACTCCCGACGTCCAGGGCATCATTATCACTCCCCTTTGTGCGCACAGCATCGTGGCCCGGACGGTGGTCGTGGGTCCGAACAACGTTGTCCGGGTAACCCTGCTTTCGGCACGGAAGGGGGCGATCCTGGTCCTTGACGGCCAGGAAAGCCACAATCTTGCCCACGGGGAGGCCGTAGTGGCACGGCAGGCGGCGCGTCCGGCGCTGCTCATCCGCCTGCGTCCTTGGAGCTTCTTTGAGGTGCTCCGCGAGCGCCTGGAGAAAAGGGGAAGTTAGATAGACTTGAAGATGCGAAGGCAGAGACAAATACTGGAGATTATCCGCCAGCAGCCGATCGGCACGCAGCTGGAACTGGCCGAGGCTTTGCGCCGGGCCGGTTTCAAGGTTACCCAGGCCACCGTCTCCCGGGACATCCGGGAACTGGGGCTGGTCAAGTCCAGCGCCGGCCCGGTGGCGCGCTACCTGGCCCCCGGCGAGGAACCGCCGGCCCCGTCCGACGACCGGCTGCGGCGGTTCTTTCGCGATTACGTGACGGACGTCGACCACAACGAGAGCCTGGTCGTGGTCAAAACTCTTCCGGGAGCCGCGCACGGGGTGGCCGAGGCCATCGACCAGGCGCGTCTGCCCGGAATCCTGGGGAGCGTGGCCGGGGACAATACCATCTTCATTGCGGCTCGCACCCGGGAACAGGTGCGCAGGATGGTGCGCACGCTTACCGGGTTCCTGGATGGAAAGCGCAAAGGGTAACCGTGGCGGGTGAGGCAAAAGCATGTTATATCGTCTGACAATAAAGAACTTTGCCCTCATCGACGACCAGGACATTACATTCGGACCCGGTTTGAATGTCCTGACCGGGGAAACGGGAGCCGGAAAGTCGCTGGTTCTGGACGCGATTCAGGCAGTCCTGGGATGGCGGGCCTCCGCCGGTATCGTCCGTGCCGGTGCCGAGCGGGCCGTCGTGGAGGGCATCTTTGACCTGCAGGAACGGCCGGGCCTCGTCGAGGACATTCCCCTGGAGGACGGTTACCTGATCCTGGAGCGCGAGGTCCATGCCGGCGGGCGGGGCCTCTACCGGGTAAATGGAAGAGTGGTGCCGGCCGCCTTTTACCGTGACATCGGTCGCCGGTTGGTTGACTTCCACGGGCAGGGGGAACAGCAGGGACTGCTGCGTGAAAACCGGCACCGGGCCCTGCTCGACGCATTTGGCGGCAAGGAACTGGCCCCCCTTACGGGGAAGGTGCGGAGCCTTTACCAGGAGTGGAATGAGGTCCGGAAGGAACTGGACGAGATCCGGGAACAGGGCATGGAGAGGGCGCGCCGCCAGGACATGCTGACCTTTCAGGTTAAGGAGATAGACGCCGCCCGTCCCCGGCCCGGGGAGGACGACGAGCTGGAGCAGGAAAGGGGGCGCCTCGTCCATGCCGCCCGGATCGCCGAGCTGGCCGACCGGGTCTACGTCACCCTCTACCGGGGCGACGGGCGGCAGCGGGCGGCGGGGGATTTAATCGCCGAGGCGATAGCCGCCCTGAAAGAGCTGGTTACGCTGGACCCCGGCGCCGGGGCCCTGGTCGCAACCCTGGAACCGGTGCTCTACCAGGTACAGGATCTGGCGCACGATCTGGCACCTTACCGTGATCTGGCCGACCTTGACCCCAGGCGGCTGGAGGCCGTGGAGGATCGCCTGGCGGTACTCAGGCGCCTTAAACAAAAGTACGGGCCGACGCTGGATGCGGTTCTGGCTTTCCGGGAGCAGGCGGCCGCCGAGTTATCAAAACTGGCCGGCGGGGAGGAGCGGGCGGCCGTCCTTGGTTCCGCCCTGCGTGACCTGGAACAGCGATGGCACGAGGCGGCGCAGGCCCTGAGCAAGGCCCGCGCGGCCGTGGCCAGGCGCTTTGAGGATTCTGTGGCGCGTGAACTGCGCGAACTCGAGGTGGGGGAGGCGGCTTTTCAGGTGGTGTTCAGGCCGGTGGAAGGACTTACGGCTTTCGGTGCGGAAGACGTGGCTTTCTACCTGGCACCGAACCCCGGGGAGCCGGCCCAGCCGTTGGCGAAGGCCGCCTCCGGTGGCGAGCTTTCCCGGGTAATGCTCGTCCTGAAGGACGTCCTGGCTGCCGGAGACGAGATCCCGACCATGGTTTTTGACGAGGCCGACGCCGGCGTCGGCGGCCGCGCGCTTGACGCCGTGGCAAAAAAACTGGCCGAGATCGGGCACCATCACCAGGTGTTGTGCGTCACGCATGCCGCCCAAGTGGCCAGCCTGGCGCGCCGCCACTTCCAGATCTCCAAGGAGACCGTGGACGGGCGTACGCGAACCCGGATCACTGTCCTGGAGGGGGAGGCGCGTATTGAAGAACTGGCGCGCATGCTGGCGGGGCGCAAGGTGAGTGATCTGGTCCGGCGGCACGCCGTCGAACTCCTGGGACGGACCGGGGATTCCCGGGAAGGCGCCCGCGGTTGAGATAAGTTGCAGGAAACTGTATATTTATGCACTAAAACCTCCCCGGTGGAGGTTTTATTCTCGCTTTATTAAACTGTCATGTCTTGCCCATCCTGCAGGGAACAGGGGGACTTGCTTGAAAACTGCCGGCGCTGGTATAATAACCTGTATGTTTAAACCATTAACGCAAGGCAGGTGAAAGAATGCTCACGCAGGCCGATGTCGAACACGTCGCCTTGCTGGCACGCTTGGAATTGAGCCAGGAAGAAAAGGAACTCTACACGTCGCAACTGGGTAAAATCCTGGAATACGCCAGGGTTCTTCAAGAACTGGACACCACCGAAATCCCCCCGACGGCCCATGTCCTGCCGCTCCAGAACGTTTTCCGCGAGGATCTGGTGGGGGAACACCTGCCCATCGGGGATGTTCTGGCGAACGCCCCCGAACCCGAAGGGCATTTCTTTAAGGTGCCCCGCATCATCTAAGGAGTGAAACGCCCTTGGATCTTCATGAGCTTACCGCCCATGAACTCCACGACCTATTAGCGGCCGGCAAGGTCTCGGCCGTGGAGATCTGTGAGGCGGTGTATGCGCGCATCGCGGCGGTCGAGGAAACCATCGCCGCCTACCTGACCCTGGCCCGGGAGGAAGCTCTTTCCCGGGCGCGGGAAGTCGACGCCCGCATCGCTGCGGGTGAAAAACCGGCACCGCTCGCCGGTATTCCCGTGGCCCTGAAGGACAACCTCTGTACCAAAGGTTTGCGCACGACCTGCGCTTCCAAGATTCTATATAACTTTATCCCTCCTTATAACGCTACGGTAGTGGATCGTCTCTACAACCTGGGCGCGGTACCGGTCGGGAAAACAAACATGGACGAGTTCGCCATGGGCTCGTCCACCGAAAACTCAGGCTTCTTCCCGACACGCAACCCGTGGGACCCGGGGCGGGTGCCGGGCGGTTCGAGCGGCGGTTCGGCCGCGGCCGTGGCCGCGGGCGAGGCCGTCTATGCCCTGGGTTCGGATACCGGCGGCTCCATCCGCCAGCCGGCTGCCTTTTGCGGGGTGGTGGGGATGAAGCCGACTTACGGAACGGTCTCGCGTTTCGGCCTCATCGCCTTCGCCTCGTCCCTGGACCAGATCGGGCCGTTGACCAAGGACGTGACCGACTGTGCGCTGGTCCTGAACGCCATCTGCGGTCATGACCCGCTCGACGCCACCTCCGTCCAGAACTCCTATCCGGACTTCACGGAATTCCTGGTCGACGATATCGCCCGACTCAAGGTCGGGGTGCCCAGGGAATACCTGGCGGCCGGCCTGGATGACAGGATGCGGGCTGTGTTTGACGAGGCCATCCGGGTCCTGGAGGCAAAGGGCGCCCATGTCGGGGAGACCACGCTGCCGCATACGGCTTATGCCCTGCCCACCTATTACCTCATTGCTCCCGGTGAGGCGAGTTCGAACCTGGCCCGCTACGACGGGGTACGGTACGGTTACCGTGTTCCCGACGCCGAAGACGTTGTCGATATGTTCAGCCGGACCCGTAGCCGTGGCTTCGGGCCGGAGGTCAAGCGCAGAATTATGCTGGGCACTTACGCTCTTTCAGCCGGTTACTACGACGCCTATTACCTGAAGGCCTTGAAAGTGCGGACCCTCATCCGCCGGGACTTCGAGCGGGCTTTCGAGGAGTTTGACGTCCTGCTCTGCCCGACCACCCCCAGTCCCGCCTTCCGGCTCGGAGAAAAGACGGATGATCCTCTGCAAATGTACCTTTCCGATATTTACACCCTGGCCGTTAACCTGGCAGGCCTCCCGGGCATTTCAGTGCCGGGCGGGTTCGTGGACGGACTGCCGGTCGGGGTTCAATTCATCGGGCGGCCGCTGGGAGAGGGTACTCTCCTGCGCGCGGCCTACGCCTTTGAACAGGGTGCAGACCACCACAAGCGGCGTCCGCCGCTTTCCGGGGGGGTGCGTTAATCTTGCCCGGTTACGAACCGGTCATCGGCCTTGAGGTACACGTCGAGCTCAGGACAGCCAGTAAGATCTTTTGTTCCTCAACAACGGCTTTCGGGGGGGACCCCAACCACCATACCTGCCCCGTTTGCCTGGGCCTGCCGGGTGTCCTGCCCGTTCTCAATAAGAAAGTGGTCGATTACGGGATCCGGGTGGGCCTGGCCCTGAATTGCAGCATCGCCCGTTTTTCGAAGTTTGACCGGAAGAACTACTATTACCCCGACCTGCCGAAGAACTACCAGATTTCCCAGTACGACCTGCCCCTGGCCGAGAACGGTTACCTGGAGATCGAAGGCCGGCAAGGCCGGAAGCGGGTGGGGATCATCCGTGTGCACATGGAGGAGGATGCCGGGAAGCTGGTACACCAGGGGAGTATCGCCGCCACGCCCTATTCCCTGGTCGACTACAACCGGACGGGGGTGCCACTCCTGGAAATCG